>JBLNFC010000056.1:0-2564 GCA_050263355.1 Acidobacteriota bacterium | reverse complement strand
GATCCTGCTTTATCTTGGCCGCGGCTACTCCGGCATTCGACCGGCCTTGTGGACTGAGGCCATCAGCGGATCCCTGCTTTCGCGTTTTGGCTTGGCTATGATTGCTGTGCTGTGGGCCTATGAAGGGTGGCAGTTCGTAACCTACTGCGCGGGAGAAGCCCTGGAGCCGCAGAAAAACTTTCCGAAGGCACTGGGTTCCAGCGTGCTTTTCCTCGCGGGAGTTTACCTGCTCGCGAATTTTGCCTATCTTGCGGCGCTAGGCCCTATCGGCGCAGCACAGTCTGACACCATCGCTGCCAACTCGATGTCGACCGTACTTGGTCCGTCGGCTGCCAAAGTCATTTCCTTGACTATCCTGATTTCTGTGTTCAGTGCGCTCAATAGTGTTGCCTTGACGGCACCCAGGGTCTTTTATGCAATGGCGGCTGACAAGCTGTTCTTTCGCAAGCTCGCCGAAGTTCATCCTCGATTTCGCACGCCCGCGTTCGCCATCCTGGCATTGGGAGTGTGGTCGGCTGTTCTTTCCTGCATGGGAGCCTTCCAGCAACTGATTAACTACACCATGTTTGTAGCCTGGATCTTTTATGGACTGGGCGCCGCCAGCCTTTTCGCTTACCGCCGTAAATTTTCTCAACTGTCCAGGCCCTACCTCGTGCCGGGTTACCCCTGGACTCCGCTGCTCTTCGTTGTGGCTTCCGCGGTGTTGGTCATGAATGTGATTGTGTCGACACCTCAGAACGCATTCACTGGCCTGGCAATCGTCGCTCTTGGATTGCCTGCGTACTACATCTGGCGTAAGCGGCGAGTGAATGCCACTTCGGAGCTGACGACCGAGAGAAATCTCAGCTAACTCAACGCGTTCTCGTTTTGCTTGGCCGAGGCGAAGCGATTCGCCGGAGCTTTCAAGGTCGACAATGGGGTGGCAGCTTGCCACAACAAAAGCCAGTCGCCTGGTCCAGCGTGACTCGGCCACGGCATCGCTCAACGTCATTTCATTTTTCCGCACCCTCACAATGCCAATATCTGCGGGACAGGCATTCTGTTCGTCGGAGAACAGACGTCCCAGTTAGTTTTTCCGGAGAATGCTGTCGCCGGAGGACTCTTGGCGGAAAAAGAACGTGGCGCACCGCAAAGTGGTGACTTGGTCCTTTCCAACGAAATACTTGCTCGGCTACCTGTCGCTGAACTTGATCAGATTGTCGTCCATCTAGAGCACCAGCACATTCCGCGGCACACGGTCTTATGTGATCCTGAAAAACCGATCCGGTATGGATATTTCCTGAATTCGGGGATGGTATCGTGCCTCATCCCAACCAGCGCCGGTCGCAATGTCGAAGTGGCATTAGTCGGTAAAGGCGGTTTCATCGGCAACTCGCTCGCCTTCGGCGTGAACCGGAGTTTGTTGCGCATGGTGATGCAGGTGCCGGGCGACGGATATCGCATCAAGTCAGATGACCTGCAGCGTTTATTGCCGACCGCTCCGCATCTTTTTAGAAGCGTGGGCCGTCACGCATTGTTGCAAGGCATGCAGGCTGCGCAAACCGCCGCGTGCAACCGTCTCCACAATCTGGAGCAGCGACTTGCCCGCTGGCTGTTGATGACCCAGGATCGCGTGGGTCCAGAGTTCGCCATGACCCAGGAGTACTTGGCGCAGATGTTGGGAACCGGGCGTCCCAGCTTGAGTTTAACCGCCAGCCAGATGCAGCAGTGGGGGCTATCCAGTACACGCGTGGACTGATGAGAGTGCTAGATCGAGCAGAACTGGAGAAACTGTCTTGCGAGTGCTACTCGGTGGTGCGAACTATGATGGCAGACTTGGAGCTTGGCTGAAACTCTTGAACGGCGCAACATCGATGGGCTTTGCCTCGGAGCGGGTCTATATCATTCGCGCTGCCCGTTCTACCTGAAGAATTAATTCTTCAGGAGGACAGGGCTTGTGAAGAAAAATGACATTCAACCCGGCGTACTCTTCTTCGGCTTCCGCTAGGCCAGTAATCACAATCACGGGAATGCGCGCGCCGATTTCCCGCACTTGTCGCACGAACACAGCTCCGCTATCGCCAGGAAGAACGTGATCCGTGACAATCACATTGATCTTCCCGGCTATGTCGGAATGCAGTAGTCCAAGCGCCTCTAGGGCGCTCTGCGCCAGTATCACATCGACTCCCGATTGGCGCAGAACGGTCGCTCGCATTTGCAATTGGGCTGGACTGTCGTCAATAAGCAGAACCTGGAGCATGGTGTCGACGCGGCGCGATCCAGGTGATTACTGCGGTCTGTAACGCCGGCTGATCAAGTTACGCGCTCTGTTGATAGCGAGCCAGAACCTCGCGCTCTGCGCGGACCCAATCTTCGTGTTCATTCCCGGGAATACCTCCGCGCTCTTCAAATAGCTCATAAGCACGACGGCGAATTTCGTCTTCCAGGTTGATCGGGATAACGTTCTTCTTCGTTTCGGCAACCGCTTGCAGGCGAAGATCGGACGAGGGAGTCTGGAAAGGGGTTTCAGATGCTACCTGAACGTTGGCAGCATCGCCGTTCTTCTTGGAATTACGGGGTGTTTT
>JBLNFC010000055.1:0-4417 GCA_050263355.1 Acidobacteriota bacterium | reverse complement strand
GTCGAGGATTATCGTGCAAAAATCATCGCGCGAGGGTTTTGGTACAACGGTGACCGAGGCACTGTGGAAAGGGAAACCCGTTATTGCCAGTGCCGTCGGAGGCGTACCCAACCAGATTATTCACAAGATTACAGGCGCGCTAGTCCATTCAGTGGAGGGTTTCGCCTATCAGATCCGCTACCTGCTAACGCATCAGGAACTGGCCGAACAACTTGGCAAAAACGGCAGAGAACATGTACAGGAAAACTTCCTGCTTACCTCAGACGTGAAACGCTGGCTCTTGCTGTTCCAGATTCTCCTGCATCTATCGCGTCGTTAGCAAGCATTGCACGAGAAAGAAAAAATCCTTCCAAGGCGGAAGGATTTGATCAAGTAAGTGTGTGGTGTTAAAGCGAGGGTTGCACTACGTGAACAATGTTGTTCCGGACCGCATAAAGCACAAGGTCGCTCACGGAGTGAAGTTCCAGTTTCCGCATGATGTTAGAACGGTGTGTCTCGGCCGTCTTGACGCTCAGCCCTAAAGCGACAGCGACCTCCTTGGTACTCTTTCCCTCGGCGAGGAGCTGCACGATCTCGCGTTCGCGGGGAGTTAGTCGATGTCGGGTTTGAGGCGCAGTCGGCGGCGCGCCCGGCATGCCATTCTTCAGATATCCATCCAGAACCATGGCCGCCACTTTGGAGGTGAAGTAGGTCTTATCCCGCCGCAGAGCCTCTACCGCTGCTACCAGGTCGCGTGCGGCATCGGATTTCAGCAGAAAACCCCGGGCGCCCGCATTCAGAACTTCGCGCACGACCTGGTCAGAATCATGCAGCGTGAGGATCAGAACTCTCGTGTGCGGCATTGCCTTCAGGATCTGCCGGGTGGCCTCAAGACCATTCAGGCTGGGCATGCCGATATCAAGTATCACGACATCGGGCTTCAGCTTCTGCGTCTTTTCCAAAGCTTCGCGGCCGTCCCCTGCTTCACCACAAACTTCCCAGTCAGGTTGAGCTTGCAAAAGGGCACATAAACCGCGCCGTACTACTTCATGATCATCCGCTACCAGGATTCTGAATGCCATTAGGATCACCTCCACAGCCGACCGTCAGCACCAAAACGTCTAAAGTATGGTGATGCACAGCTCTCAGCTGAAGTCCGCACTGCAAAACACGTAAGACGGTATGACTGCCACTTAGCACCAATGCTGCCAAAGACAAGGTGCACTCCCACAGCAGTTTTGTGGACGCTTGGTTATCATTTACATGTAATTCTTACCGGAATCACAGCCTCTTTTCCGATTCTAGGATGCGACTTCGCTCATGTAAAGCTGTGAAGCACGGTGGTGGCACCCGGCTGTCGGATGTACTTACCTGGATGCAAACTTTAGCAAGAAGTCAGAGGCGGTACATCGGGACTTTTATGTAGCCGACCTTACATTATTGCTGTATCGCAGACGAGAGACTAACAATCGTGCAGCTCTGGTGCTGACAGCCTGACCGGAGTCTCGGGACCGACAGCCTCCAGCGGAGTTAGGCGTAGGCCGGTGAGCGGCTCCAATTCCAGTGTCATGGTTTTCGCACAGGTGGCACACAGCCAGAAATGGGCTGTTTCCCTATGTGGGGTTTCGTCGAGGTTTGCAGCAGTATCATCATTCGCCGAAATAGAGATGGAGACTATCTCAAACTGGTAGAGACGCCCGTCGCTGAGTGACGTCACAGGACGACCGCAACTCGAATTAGCGCACTGTGAAAGCATCTTAGCCAGTGGATCTCCTTCGCATTGCGACGTTAAGGCTGCGAACCTTTAAACTGAATAAGGTGTGTACTGTATTTTGCGCGGCAGAGGCGGGTTGCGTGATTCCTGTCTTCGCAGAACAGTAACGCCCATACCTGTCAGTACATCTGAGTTACAGATCATGAAGCCATCGGAGAACAGCAACCCGGAAACGGGTTCCGCCGAAGCGCTCATTCCGCCACGAGCCAATTTGCAGGAGCTTCGTCGGATCGCGGCTGGTTGCCGCGCTTGCGATTTGTGGAAACGAGGTACTCAGACGGTTTTTGGCGAAGGATCGGCTCACGCCAAAGTGATGTTTGTGGGGGAACAGCCTGGCGATCGTGAAGACATCGAGGGAAAACCGTTTGTCGGACCTGCGGGAAGGATACTGGACGAGGGTTTGGAAGCCGCAGCTATCAATCGGGACGAGGTTTACGTAACCAATGTGGTGAAGCATTTTCGCTGGGTAGCGGCAACTCGGGGCAAAAAGCGGATTCACAAGAAACCGCGAGCTTCGGAGATCAATGCCTGCCGGCCATGGCTGGACGCCGAATTGGCCAGGGTGCAACCCACCGTTCTCGTATGTCTGGGCGCCACTGCGGCCCAGGCACTACTGGGAAAGCAGTTTAGCGTCACACGGGATCGCGGCAGCTTTGTGAAGTCTCCGCTTGCCCCCTTCGTTATGGCAACAGTCCACCCTTCTTCGATTCTCCGCTCACCCGACTCAGAGACGCGAGCGGCAGAGATGAAGATGTTTATCGACGACCTGAAGAAGATCTCACGTCTTTTGAAAACCAATGCAAAAGCAGCTTGAACCCAGATGAAGAGAGCCGAATCTTCACATAAGAAAGAACGTAGACAATGAATGGCAAGAATAGAGACCCTCAAAACGACAAAAAAAGGGATGATGACCCACGGAGGGATATCAAAGATCCTCCCGTTCATGATGAGGAGCCAGATCCTACCGAACCCGAAGGTGATCCGAAGCCAAGTGTACCTCCCATGAAGGTGGCGCCGAGCGCCGGGACTTCGACGAGGGAGAGTATCAATTTGCGTAATCGACGAACCTGCAACATGTGCGGCAAATCGTTCCTTGGCGAGGCAGACCTCGTCGATCACGAAATCACGGTACATCCCAACGTTAAGCCTGTAAGCCCAGCCACGCACGCCGATGTTGCTGCCCATAAGCAATAACGAAAAAGATGCTTCAAGCAGTGTGTCCATGCCGTAAACCGCTGCGCATAAGTCACCACTCACCTGCTCCGGTTATCCGTCACTCCTGGTGGTGATAGCACTCACTGACCCTCGGTACCTGCGCAGCTAGCCTCACCGTAGCGGCTTGTGCAAAGCCATGCCTCGCCGCAGGTGGAGGCTACGATGGCCATCAGGGATTCACGAACCGGCAAAATCGTCCGGAGCTACACAATCAAGGAATTACAGGATTGTGCAAACCGCATGCGCGGCTATGACTTGGCTGTGCTATGCGCAGCCGGGAGTGGGCATGCTGGCGGAACGCTCTCGATCATGGACATCACGGCCGCCCTTTACCTGCACGTGGCCGAGCATGACCCGCTCGATCCGTCATGGCCGGCCCGCGATCGCATCGTTTGGTCCACCGGCCACAAGGCGCCCAGTCTGTACTTGGGGCTGGCGTTTGCCGGGTTCTGTCCGATTGAAGATGTGGCGCTGTTGCGAAAGCTCGCGTCCCCTTATCAGGGGCATCCCCATTGGCTGAAGCTGCCGGGAGTCGAAGTCTCGACCGGATCGCTAGGTCAAGGGCTCAGCCTCGCAATAGGAATCGCACTAGCCGGCAGATTGAACGGTCAGAACTTTAAGACATTTTGCATCATGGGGGACGGCGAGCAGCAGGAAGGCGAAGTCTGGGAAGCCGCAATGGAAGCCGCCCACTACAAGCTGAATAACCTGGTTGCGATTGTGGACTGCAACCGCTTGCAGATTGACGGCAAAGTGTCCGAGGTCATGAGCGTTGATCCTCTGGACGAAAAATATCGCAGCTTCGGCTGGGAAGTGATTCGGATTGACGGCCACAATATGCGCGAAATTGTGGAAGGCTTCGGGGGGGCAAAGGAAATCACTGACAAGCCTGTTGTTCTTCTTGCCGAGACTGTAAAAGGCAAGGGCGTGAGCTTCATGGAAGACATCGCCGGGTGGCACGGAAAGGTGCCCAACCGGGAAGAGTTGGAAAGAGCGCTGGTCGAACTAGGCACCCCTGTTCCAGTCGACCTGCTATTCGAAAAGGCCAACAAGTACCAGCAGGAAGTGGACCGCAAGCTTGAGCAAAAAATGCCGAAGTTCCATAGGAACTACTGGTGGAACGCAGAAGACACCATGAAGGTAAAGATGGATCCGACTCGCATGGGTTTTGGCCAGGCGTTGGCCGATAACGGCGATGACGAACGGGTAGTCTGCCTCGGCTTGGATATTTCAGGCTCAATCACGATCAGCCAGTTCTATGCCGGAAAGCCGGAACGCAAAAAGCGCTGGCTCAGTATGGGAATTGCCGAGCAATCAGCCACTTCGGTAGCGGCGGGTCTCGCGAAAGAAGGCAAGCTGCCGGTCCTCGGAACCTACGCTACCTTCGCTGCTGCCAGAAACCTTGACCAGATTCGCACTTCCGTCTGCTACGGGAACTTTAATGTCATG
>JBLNFC010000054.1:0-3529 GCA_050263355.1 Acidobacteriota bacterium | reverse complement strand
TATCATCTCGCATCCTGCGCAGATGACATCGATTTGCGGATCACTCATATCATTCGTGGGCAGGACCATCTGAGCAACACCTTCAAGCATGTACTGATCTTCGAAGCGGCCGGGGGAATGCCTCCTAATTTTGCCCATCTGCCCCTACTGGTCGCGCCAGATGGGACAAAGCTTTCCAAACGCCGTCATGGTCCGGTCGTCAGCGTGACCACCTACCGAGATGCCGGCTTTCTTCCTGAAGCCTTCATCAACTTCTTGTGCCTTCTCGGTTGGTCTCCGAAAAATAATCGCGAACAGATGAGCGTGCAGGATCTGGTCGCAGCTTTCTCGCTGGAGGGAATCAACCGCGCCAATGCTGTAGTTAACTTCAAAGAGCCTGCCGGCACACCGGATGAAACTTTTGACCCCAAAGCGGTGTGGCTAAACGGAGAGCATATCCGCTCGTTGCCGGTGGAGGAACTATGCGAGCGGCTGTTGCCAATAGTGCAGGACGCCGGATTCCAGGTGGAACCCACGAAGATGCTGCAGATTACGGGCCTGATCCGGGAGCGGATTAAGCTCCTTCGTGACGTGTTGACGGCTGCCGATTTCTTCTTTGTCGACCGTTTGCCGGATTACGATCCTGCCGAGCTCATCCCGCAAAAAGGCGACGCTGCCATGGCGCGCAAGGTCCTGGACAAAGCGTCCGAGGTCCTCGCGAACACTGAATTCAAGCACGATGCGCTGGATCAAGCCTTGCGCAACGCCGCCCAGCAATTGGGAATCAAGCCCGGGCAAATGTTCCAACCGATCCGAGTGGCGGTCTGCGGGAGGAAAAATGCACCTCCCCTGTTCGAAACCTTAGAGGTCCTGGGACGGGAGAAATGTCTGGAGCGGATTGAACACGCCAAGGCAGCTAAAATCTCTCTTATCAGCGTCTAACTGCCTTACAGATGAGATACCTGCTAGTGATTTTGATATTCGCGACCCTGGTCGTCGCCCAAGCGCCGTCGACGAACGATCCAGCCAAACCTGCCGATTCAACACCGGCCCAAACCAGCCAGGGTGTTGCAATCGACCAGGAGAACGCCAGGAAGGCCAAAGCGGTACTTGATCAAATGGTTCAGGCTTTGGGCGGACCCGCCTATCTCGGTATCCAGGACATTACCCAGCAGGGCCGTACCTACAGCTTTTATCATGGGCAGGCAAACAGCGTGGGCACGCTCTTCTGGCGTTTTTATAAGTATCCCGATCGGGAACGAATTGAGCTGACAAAGCAGCGTGACGTGGCCTTCGTCTATAACGGCGACAAAGGCTATGAGATCACGTTCAAGGGAACTGCCCTTGAAGACGAGAAGACGCTCACCGAGTACATCCGGCGCCGCCAGCATTCGCTCGATTGGGTGATTCGCAAATGGCTGAATGAACCTGGTATTGCACTATTTTACGAGGGCTCAACCGTGGCGGAAGAGCATCCGGCCGAGCAGGTAACTATTCTGAATGCCAAGAACGATTCAGTGACACTCTTTATTGGGACCGACAATCATCTACCCGTCAAGAAGAGCTACTCCTGGCGCGATCCCGCGGACAAGCTACGCAGTACTGAGGACGAGGTCTACGACGGTTATCGCAATGTGCAGGGGATTATGACTCCGTTCAGCATTACGCGTTTCCTGAATGGAGACATGTCGAATCAAAGGTTCCTGAACTCAGTCAGTTACAACACCGGGGTGAACGACTCCCTGTTCAATTCGTCCATAACTTACGATCCCAATAAGCCGCGCCCGAAGCACTGAATCCTCCCCACGATTGGGGAGAATCGGGGCCAAGCTCCCACGGAAGCCTAGATAATCGTCCGAAAAGGGATGCATTCGGCGCCATCCCGATAGTTTTCACAAGAATAACGGGCGCAAAGCGTTGTTTTTAGGCATTCTGGGCGCCGATTTCGGAAGCTTAGTCACTCCGGAACCACGGAGTGTGGCTCATTTGCCACAGGCAAATTTTGGCGGATTCCCGTAATCTCATCAATACCAGAGACATACAGGCACGGCTTGATTCAAGAGCAGACAGTACGCACGGCAGTCGAGTGTTGGGGCATAGGTCTTCACAGCGGTGCCCCGGTCCGGTTGCGGATTCTTCCCGCCCCCCCAGGTTCCGGAATCATCTTCCGACGCACCGATTTGGATGACTTCCAGGTGGAAGCGACAGGACGCAACATAGCGCGCGTCAGCTATGCCACAAGCCTGATGAAAAAGGGTGTGCTGATCTCTACAACAGAACACTTGCTCTCTGCGTTCATCGGTACCGGCATCGACAATGCGATCGTAGAACTAGACAATTTGGAGCTCCCCATCCTGGATGGAAGCGCCCGGCCCTTCGTCGATCTCATCCAGAAAGCGGGTATCCGCAAACAGCGCCGTCCCCGAACGTATCTGCGAATCCGTCGCGAGATTGAGTTGCGAGAAGGAGATAAGTTCATCGCGGTTTACCCGGCGGAGACGTACTCGGTATCGTATGCCATCAACTTCCCGCACCCACTCATCGGACGCGAGAGCTTCGAAGCCGACCTCACTGACGGGGATTATCTGCGGCACATCGCATCTGCTCGGACGTTTGGTTCACGCGAAGACGAAGGCGCGATGCGCAACATGGGATTGATTCGCGGGGCTTCCCGCGAGAACTGCATCGTGCTGACGCGTGATGGTGTGGAGAATCCCCCGCTGCGCTTTCCCGACGAATTTGTGCGTCACAAGGTGCTGGACCTGATTGGTGATCTGGCTTTAATTGGGCGTCGAATCCTGGGCCGGGTGGTGGCCGACCGTGCTGGACACGCCATGCACACCGCCCTGGTTTCCCTGATTCTGAGAGATCACTCGCTCTGGGAAGAGACTACGATTAAGGAAACCGCCAGCGTCAGCATACCTAATGCGCCACCCCTCAGCACTCAGTCGGCCTAAATAGTCATGTGCGGGGCCGGACGGCGGTTCTAGAACACTCCTGCCGATTCCATTCGCGTCGAGAGCCACCGCTCCAGGTGTTCCTGCGAAAGCTGAGGCAAGTTGAGGAAGCGGAGGCCGGCATGTCCCGACCCGTCGGCCCAAGCCAGCACGGCTTTGGCTTGCAGCGTATTGCTCGTGGTAGGCAACGTGAACTGCACCAGCGAAATTTCTTTCTTGGGAAGCGGGTTGGCAGTCGCGATTGCCATTCCTCCTTCACTGATGTTCGTGGCGGAGGCATGAATGTCCGGGCCCCCTTCGAAAACGACCCTGACGGGCATTTCCACAGCTACACGGAAATAGCGACGCTTTTCACGAGTCATTTGCCCAAACGCAGCACTGAAACAGCGGAGGGTGGTGATGGGCACCAGTGGCTTCTGCAGGACAAAATTTGCGCCCATCTCAAAGGCTGTCTTGGTTGAACTTCCGTTGAGCATTGCGAATGAGACAGAAGTCTTGTTGCTGGCGGTTCTGCGCAATTCCTGCAACAACGAGAGGCCCCCGCGCAAGTCATCGCAATCGACAATCACTCCGTCATACTTTTGCGATTGCAG
>JBLNFC010000053.1:0-3856 GCA_050263355.1 Acidobacteriota bacterium | reverse complement strand
GAGAGGCGACACCCTAGGCGACGTCTTATTGGATCCGACGCAAGGGTCCGTTTGCGTCTGGAAAGTTGCTGGTGTTCAAGACTTGTATGCCCGCGTTGTGGTCGCCGTCGAAAGGCGTCACATTGCCCGGACACCCGGCCTTGACAGCGTCTGCCGGGTCGGCAAACCAAATCCCCAGGTGGTCCGTCTGGACGGGGGCCGGACCGGGGTTCAGGATGAAGGTCTCATCACTGAAGATCCCGGTCACGTCTACGACACCTCTGCCATCTGCATTGGTTGTTAGGTCGCCCTGGTACCACGCAGGGACAAAGGGTGCGTTCGGTGTCGTGATCACAAAGAGCGTAAATTCCGTCCTTGCCGGAAGGTTGGACACTTCAACGTGCGTGTTCTGAACTGGTCCCAGGTCGCTGATCGTGACCCGTCCACTAGCTGTGGCTTTGAGGCAGGATGCCGCGCCTGCGGATTTCACCATGTTGAAGACAGTGCTATCACCGGCTGCCGCTTTGGCGAGCGGAACGATTCCAATCGAAGCGATAGCGACTGCCAACGTAATGCTTGCCGAGAGTAAGCTTCTTTTCATCGGAGTTCTCCTTAATTGGTGGTCAGTTTTCTGGCTAATTTCAAGACTTGGATTCCAGGGAAATGGGCCGCAACTCCTCCTACTCGTACATTGTGGTGACCGAACCGTTAGGTGAGTTGACGGGTTACTATCGTGAACTTACTTCACGGCCAGGATGGTCACTGAATCCGACGCAGCCTTGGCCATCAATTCTTTCTCCGTACGAGTCCTGGGTATTTCGCGCCCGCTGCTTTCGTTCTTTACCCAGATCTGCGACAGGAAATACTGGTCTCCGTGGCGACGGAAGATCAGTTTGGTCTCGCTTGAACGGTTGTTGGCTTCGACTCCCAGCGTCCTGATCAATCCCCGTTGCGATGACTCTTCCGCAGCAATCAGCAGCACGCCTTCTGTTCCGGAATTATTCACCCTGTATTCACCTGCCGGGAGCATCGTCTTGCCCACTGTGAAACTGAACGGGATATTCGCTTTCACGACTCCCGGACTAGTCAACTGTGCGTTTGCGACTCCCGGAACAGCCAACGCGAATAGGCCACTGAGCGTAATAAGTATCCCCAAAAAATACTTCTTCATGATTCTCCTTTAGTTGATTTGTAGTTACTGCACCTATGTTGATCTTGGAGCATTCCCGTTCGACCGGTTTCGAGACACACCTCCATCGAAACCTCAATCAGATTTGCTCCAAAATGGCCTGTTTTCTCGCTACCTAAGACCGCGCGAGGTGTTCGTGAAGACTGTCTTCAGTGTGCTTGAAGGCTTTGATTCAGAGCTGGCAAGAGTGGATGCGCAAATCGTGTCACTTGTTTGTAAAAAAGATGTTTGCAGCTCGTGTCCGGAGGATGTTTTTGCGCAACATTGGGCTGCGGTTTGGCTATCGACATGTGCCATTTGTCTAGGCGGGTCGATTGCGGCGGGCACAAGTGCTTTGCCTCTTTACCCGGATGCGTGTCGCGGTTCATTGCACGTTTCGTTCTTTTCTCGATCTTTCTCAATGGTTCTCACGGCGGCATTGGTATTGTGGTGTTCTCAATGATCGCCGCCTTGCATCGAGCGCAATAATTAAGAATCGTAGACTTGCAGCCTTGAGCAAGGCTTCAGTCAAAGAATTAGAACGGCAGGCCAGCAGCCCCCTTCAGCCTAGCACTACAAGCGGGTGGGGCATTGCCGATGCTGCCATCGTGGGAGTCGTCGGATACGCAGCCGCCGTGCTCTTTCTGCTGTCGAGCATGTTCGTGGTGTACTCGATTCCTTCGCTCCACTCTTTCGTTCGCTTTTACCAACTCGATGGTGTCTACCTTCTGATTGGCCTAATCGCTGGGATTTTGTTCGCGGGTCCACTGGTGATGTGGTTCGTCCGCAGGCGGAAGTTCGCCAATTTGGCAGACAGTATTTATTGGCAATGCAGCAACAGAACCTTAGGTTGGGCATTCCTAGCTGGTGTTGTATCTGGCATCGCATATTCTATTGCGAGGGGCATGCTCGCCCGTCGTGGTTATATCCCGGAGCCGCTAGCGTACATCCTGACGTTCATGGTGCTCACCGGCTTTGCTCAACCACTTGCGGAGGAAATTTACTTTCGGGGCATACTCTTCGCAGGACTTGCACACAAACTTGGAGACATTCCAAGCATTGCAGCGGTTACCATTCTCTTCTGTGTCGCTCATCCACGGCATTGGTTTATGGTGCTACCAGCCGCCGTGTTGCTGGGAGCAATGCGGATTTACACAGGCTCAGTGAAAGCCTGCTTTGCATGCCATGCTGCGTATAATCTGTCCCTAGCTCTCTTTATGCTCCCAATCAACATTCACTAATTGGCGAAAATGTATGGTCCGCCGCGAGACTGCAAGAGATTTTGAAGTTGGGCGAAGGGACAGTCCGCATAAATGTATCCGGCCTCTTAGTGGAGAATCGCTCTCCGGGCACTTGATGATGATCCGCACGCATCGGTCCTTATAAATCGCTCGGTCACTGGAGACGCATTTTCGCCATCAGGTTTTCCGACACGCTGTTGGACAGTTCTCTCGTCTCCTTCTCTTCTCAGCAGACCTTTGGAAATTACTCTAAAGCTTCGTCGTCGTGGCGGTGGGAAAGTGGAAAGCGTTCTGTGCTTTCCAAGCGCAGCGTCTTTTCCACGGCCATCTGGCTGCCGCTGGCTGCCGGGGCTGATGTCGGTATTGTTTGCCGCTGGACAATACGGCCGAGGCGATGCGAGCCAGTTTGTTAGCGATGGCAACCACGACTTTGTTGCGCGGAGCACGTTGAGCCAGTCGGTGCACCCACTGACCGAATCCTCCGCTGTCGTACTTGACACGGAATAGTACGGCGCGAGCACCGTGGATCAGCATGCGGCGCAGATAGATGTTGCCCTGCTCATGCCGAACAGCTTCTGCTTGCCCCCGGTGGAGTACTGCCGTGGCACGACACCAAGCCAAGCTGCGAAATCATGTCCCCGGCGAAAAGCCGCCCCATTACCGATAGCGGCCACCGTGGCCGTGGAGACCAGTGGACCGAAGCCGGGGATCTGGCGTAGACGCTGGCAAAGCGCATTCTCGTCGCTGATGCGCTCGATCTCGTCCGTGATCGCCCTGATGTCGATCTCCATCTGCTTCCACTCTTGCCACAGCCGATCGAGCAGCCAGCGCAGGCGCGGGCTCAGGTTCTGCTCAGCATCTTCAATCACGGCGGGGAGATTCTTGCGCAGGTGTATGGGCCGGGCTGCGAAGGTGAGACCGCGATCCAGCAGGAATCCGCGAATCTCGTTGATGAGTGCCGTGCGACGCTGCACGAGTCGATCACCGTACGCGGTGCATGGCTTGTATATCGAGTTGCTCCTGGGTCTTGATCTGCACAAACCTCATGTTCTGCTTGGTCACGGCTTCGGCGATCGCCTCGGCATCGAGGAAGTCATTCTTGTTCGACTTCCGATAAGGCTTCACAAACTGAGCCGGGATCAGTCGCACTTGGTGTCCCTGCTCGATCAGCACAGTACCCAAAAAGTGCGCGCCCGCGCCTGCCTCTAGTCCGATTAAACTCGAGGGCAGGTTGGCGGTGTAGGTCAGCAGTTGCGAGCGCGAGAACTTCTTGCGCACCAGAACCTTGTTCCGCTCTCCCAATGCAACTAGGTGAAAGGTGGTCTTACCCAGATCAATGCCGATAGATGCGATGTGCATAGATGATCCTCCTCATCTAAACTGCCGAGCCAGCCGTCATCCTACTCGGCGGCGGACCATCTCATTAATCGCGCCATTTCACGCAATATGAAAAGGCGCCCACTCTCGC
>JBLNFC010000052.1:0-5420 GCA_050263355.1 Acidobacteriota bacterium | reverse complement strand
AACTTCTACGGCGAAAGGGAAATCGTTTTGCTCGCCTTTGTGAGCCTCTTTGCCGCCGTTCAACCTGTTCTCCGGCACACCCTGGTGCGACCCAGGCTCCGGCTGAACACCTTGAGCATCGGAGACGAGTGTGCTCACCGCCGACGCGTTGGGGTTGATCACGCCAGGGATATCAGAGTCGGTTTTTGATTTCTCAATCATGGAGTGCTTCGACGGTCATACGTTAGGGCACGATGGACCAATGCGTTTTCCGGCTTCCGCTGACCTAATCCGCACCCTGCGCCGAATTTCCCGCGGTGAAGTTTAGCGACATCCCCATGGCCTCGCGCACTTCCCTCATTGTGCCATCCGCCACGCGGCTCGCCCGGTTGGATCCTGCCTCAAGGATATCCCAGGCCAGCCTTGGATTGTCCTCGTATTTCTTCCGCCGCTCCTGCATGGGATTCAAGATGTTAACCAATGCATCGGCTGCCCAACTCTTGCATTCGATACACCCGATTCCCGCCGACCGGCAGCCTTCGTTCACTTTGGCCATTGTCGCCTGATGGCTGAAAATCTTATGTAAGTCGCCCACGGGACACAGGTCTGGATTCCCTGGATCGCTCCGTCGCACTCGAGCGGGGTCCGTCACCATGGTCTTCAACTTCTGTCGGACGACGGGTTCAGGATCCGTCAGCATGATCGTGTTCCCGTAAGACTTCGACATCTTGCGCCCATCGGTTCCGGGCAGCTTTGCCGCTGGGGTCAACAGGGGCTGCGGCTCAGGAAATACCGTAGTCCGTTTGCTGTAAAAAAGGTTGAAGCGCCGCGCGATTTCCCGTGTCAGCTCGACATGTGGAACCTGGTCCTCACCTACTGGTACAAAATCTCCTTTGTAAATCAGAATGTCAGCCGCCTGTAGCACCGGGTAGCCAAGGAATCCATAGGTGCCCAAATCCTTTTCGGCGATGTTGTCGCGCTGCTCTTTATACGTGGGAACCCGTTCCAGCCATCCCAGCGGCGTGATCATCGAAAACAGCAGATGCAACTCAGCATGCTGCGGCACATGCGACTGGATAAACATCGTGCAGCGCTCGGGATCGAGACCCGCCGCGAGCCAATCCATCAACACCTCGACTGAATTCTCTTTGATCTTCGAAGTGTCGGCGTAGTCGGTGGTCAGGGCATGCCAATCAGCAATGAAAAAGAAACATTCATACTGATCCTGCATGCGGACCCAGTTATCGAGCGCGCCCACGTAATTGCCGAGGTGGAGCTTGCCGGTCGAGCGCATCCCGCTCAGAACGCGTTTGCGAGAATTGGCACGTGACATCATCGGAATAAGGTCACCAGCGCGACGAAGAACGCGAGAACAGGGGAGATGAGCGCGCCCAAGAGGCCCTTTCCGAAATAGACCAGCAGTAGCAGTCCAAAGAAACCCAGCCGGTCATAGACGGCCAGGACGGGCCCGGAGAGGGCATGCCGCAGAACATGACTACCGTCTAGGGGCGGCACAGGAATCAGATTGAACACAGCCAGCACAACATTGATAACAAGTAGCTCAAAGAGAAACATCGTGATGGGGACAAGGATGGAATTCCCGCCGGCAAAGAGTATTCCTCTCGGAATTTCCTGCACAATTTCGTGCCCCGTCGACGAACTCACTGAGATCGTAATCAACGCCGCCACGGCCGCAAACGCCACCAGGAAATTGCTAACCGGACCCGCGACTGACGTCAGAATGTCATCTGCGACCGGCTTGCGGAAATTGCGTGGATTTACCGGAGTCGGCTTGGCCCAACCAAAAATCCAGCCGCCCACGAACAAGCTGATCGCCGGCAGCAGGATAGTTCCTACGGGATCTATATGTTTCAGTGGGTTAAGTGTCACCCGGCCCAGCATGTAGGCGGTTGGATCTCCCCGCCGGTTGGCCATCCAGGCATGTGCCGACTCATGGATGCTGATCGCGAAAAGAAAAACGATCACCCGGAACAAAATGTCTACGTGCTGCAGGGTCATTCGGAGTTGGCTTCGATACTAACATGGGGCCTCCTGCCCCATGCCATAGGCCGTCCCGCCCGCCTCAGCGTCAGCCAAACGCCAGGTTGCTGTCTAATGCGCCCATGCGCATTCTCCGGGGGAATTATTTCCCTCACAACTCTGGATTGGGCATAGAATTCGTGTACTTGGGGGTTCGTGATGGCAACCAGTCGTCTTGCTCCTGTCCTGGCACTTCTTCTCCTTCCTTCGCTTGCTGCTGCACAGGCGCGTCCGGGCGGGGGTGGCGCTGGCGGTGGCAGCAAGGGTACGACCGGCGGCGGCACCGGCAATGTTGTCACCCCGACTAGGCCATCGGGTTTCCCCAATCCCGATCTTTCGCCACTCAACTCGCGGGGACCGACTTTTTTGAGTGGCAAAGTTATCGTCGATGACGGAACACCACTTACCGATCCCGCGCTGATTCAGAGTGTGTGCCAGGGCAACATCCGGAATGAGGGATACACCGACTCCAAGGGCTCCTTCAGTCTCGACCTGAATAGCCAGCGAGAGGCCCTCGGTTCCGCTCAGGAAACGTACTCCGGCAATCCTGGTATGAGTGGCAGACCAGGCGTCCGTCGGAACCTGCACGATTGTGATCTGCAGGCCGTTTTACCGGGCTTCACGTCGAAGACTGTGGAACTCGCGAGCAAGATGAACGAGGTGGGTTCCGCTGACGTCGGCACCATCGTGCTTCATCGTATGCAGAAGGTGGAAGGATTCACCATCAGCGCTACCAGTGCCCAGGCTCCGGATAAAGCGAAGAAGGATTACCAGAAGGGTCGCGAGGACGAGGCGAAGGGAAAGTTAGACCCAGCCAAGGAGAAATTCTCCAAGGCCGTCGAACTCTATCCTAAGTACGCCGTTGCTTGGTTTGAGTTGGGCAAAATTCAGCTTCAGCAAAATGATGCAGTTGCAGCCAAGGCGTCTTTCCAACACGCCATTGAGGCCGACGGCAAGTTCATCAGCCCTTACGAACAACTCGCTGATATCGCTCTAAAAGAGAAGGCGTGGAAGGATCTGGATAGCGCCACTGAACAACTCGTAAAACTCAATCCCCTCAGCTTCCCGCAGTATTGGTATTACAACGCGATCGCCAACTACTTCCTGCAAAGTTTCGACAAGGCGGAAAAGAGCGCGCAGCAGGGCATGACGATCGATGTCCAGCATCACATCCCGAAGATGGAGTATGTCTTGGGCATGATCCTGGTGCAGAAAAAAGATTTTCAGGGAGCCTTGACGCACCTTCGGAACTACATCCGCATGTCTCCCAACGCGAGTGATCTGGAACTTGCTCAGAAGCAGATCGCAGCACTGGAAAAGTTATCGCAGCCAGTCACGAGCCAGAACAAGTAAGCCAGCGGGGCGCAACGCAATCGCCATGACTGCCTTAATGCCCCTCATAGGCTTTCTTCAGTTCATCAGGAGCGATGGGCTTCACTTTGACGGGTTTCGCAGGTATCCCAGCCACCACGTGGTAAGGCTCGACATTCTTTGAGGCTACTCCCATCGAACCCACCAATCCGTGCTCCCCAACCTTCACTCCGCTAAGCACCGTGGCGTGGTAAGTGATGCGTGCATACGGCCCTATCTCAGTTTTCTGGTTCATCACAATCATCCCATCGTTCAGGTCGTGAGCATGGGAGTACACGTTAGCGTAGTCGGAGATGGACGTACCTTCGTGGATGATGATCTCCCCCCGATCGTCGAGCAGAACATATTTGTGGAGCACGCAATTGTCTTCCACCGTGAGGTTGTACCCGTACGACATCTCAACTCCGTGAAATATCTTCACGTTCTTGCCGCAGTATTTGAAAACGTGCCGGGCTAGCATCGCCCGTACTCGATATCCCAACCAGTGGTTCAATCCGAGCGGCGAACGGTCGTACATCATCCAGAACCAGATTAGCGGCTTGCGCTCTGCGTACTTCGTCGCGTCGACATCGCCGTAATACTCCGGTTCCAGCGTTACGTTACGGGGATCGAAGGAATGGACCAGCGCCTGCCCCGCGAGCCCGGACTTGTCCGCCGATCCATGCGGACGCCCCAGGTAGATTTCGTGCAAAGCGTCTCGCACCACGTTGCTGCGGTGCTCAGGATCGCGGTTGATGAACTCGTGGTCCAGCGCTTCGATCCACGGGAGGAACGTCTTCTCCGCGGCTGGAAGGGGATGGAGATTGCGATATTCGTATCGAGGCATAGTTCGTCTCGCTCGTTAAAAACAAACGTCCAACATAGCACAGCCGACTGAGCGCGTTGTACGTGCTCAGACTACGCATGCTTTATAATGCGCGCGCCCCACCAGTTGAGTCTGCAAACGAGGAATTCTGGATAGCAGCGGCCCAAGCATCCGCGGCACATCTTCGCGCGGTCCGCGCCTCGCGCGTAAGCTGCGTGTCGTCGACTACTTCACCTTAGGGTGGGGATCGATGGTCGGCGTCGGTTGGCTTGTCGTCATGGACGACTGGCTCTTGCGCGGAGGGCCGCTGGGCGCCATCCTCGGTTTTGCCCTGGGCGGCGCCTTGTTGCTGCCCATCGGCTATGTCTACGGACAGCTGGTCATGGCAATGCCCGATGCCGCCGGTGAGATTGCCTATACAGCCAAAGTGTTCTCGGAAAAGACCAGCTTCGCTACTGGCTGGATGATGGTGCTGGCCTACTTCATCGTCTGTCCATGGGAGGCGGTGGCCACCGGGCGAATCGCTGCTTACATCTTTCCGTCACTGAATCGTTACGAACTGTATCGGGTGGGCGACAAGCCCGTTTATCTTCCTCATGTCGTCGTCGGTCTGGCACTCACAATTTTTCTTACTACCTTGAACTATCGCGGTATCCGCCTCAGCGCGACATTTCAGAATTGGACCGCGTTTGGAACCATAGCCCTGTTCGTGGTGTTTGTTTCTTTTGGCGCAGCCCACGGTTCGTCCCAAAACTTCACGCCGTTGTTCAACGGGGGCAGCATTTTCATCTCCGTCTTTCTCGTGATGCAGATTGTGCCCTATTTCATGACCGGCTTCGAATCTGTTGCCAAAGCCGCGGAAGAGGCCAGCCCTGAGTTTCGCCGGCAGGGATTCTTCAAGGCCATCCTTATGGCCATTGTGGTTGGAATCGCCTTCTACACCGTCATCATTTCCGCCGTCGCCTATGCGGCCCCATGGAAGGCCCTGACCAGCACGCCCTTCATGACTGCGGTCGCATTCGAAGATGCGGTTGGCGCGCGCTGGATCGTCAACGTGATCCTCGCATCTGCTCTTCTCTCCTTAGTGAAAGTATTCAACGGCAACTTCGTGGCCGCCAGTCGTCTGGTCTTCGCGCTCGGCC
Organism: Acidobacteriota bacterium; assembly: GCA_050263355.1. Lineage (GTDB taxonomy): Bacteria > Acidobacteriota > Terriglobia > Terriglobales > Acidobacteriaceae > Gp1-AA122. The sequence goes on along the minus strand of JBLNFC010000052.1, from coordinate 83 downwards.
GGCGTGGTCTGATCGATCGACGCTGCAGCCGCGTGCATCCTGTTTATCGCACGCCTTCGGCGGCTGTGATGGCCGTAGGTGTC
>JBLNFC010000051.1:0-5979 GCA_050263355.1 Acidobacteriota bacterium | reverse complement strand
GGCGAATGTCGGTTCCAAGCAGCCAGACAAGGTCCTTTTCGACCGTGCCATGGACGCAATGAAGCACAATCGCTTCGACGTCGCCCGCATGACCCTGCAAACGCTGATCAACACCTATCCTGACTCCGAGTACATCGCCCGTGCCAAGCTGGCGGTGGCTGACTCGTGGTATGCCGAAGGTGGTACTGCGGCGTTAACCCAGGCCGAAATCGAATATAAGGACTTCGAGACCTTCTTCCCCAATATGCCGGAGGCTGCCGAAGCCCAGCTGAAGATTGCGAACATTCATTATCAGCAAATGGAAAAGCCGGATCGTGACTTCACGCACGCCATGCGCGCCGAAGACGAGTACCGGCAACTGATCCAGCAATACCCGGATAGCAAGCTTCTTCCAGAGGCCAAGCAACGTTTGATGGAGGTCCAGGAGGTTCTGGCGCAGCGCGAATTCATGGTCGGACGCTTCTACTATCTGCGGCCCTCCTACCCGGCCGCCATTGCGCGGCTGCAGAGCGTGGTCGACAAATATCCGCTGTTCAGCGGTGCGGATGAAGCGCTTTACTTGCTGGGACAATCGTACGAAGCCGAAATCACGCTGCTCCGCGCAAGTAGGATGGCGGAAGCCAACAAGGCACAGGCTATCCAGACCTTCACCAAGAATGCTGCCGCAGCCTATGACAAGATCCTCACTCGCTATCCGGTGATGGAGCGTGCCGAGGACGCGAAAAAGCGTCTGCAGGCTCTGCATCAGCCCGTTCCGAAGGCAACACAAGCCGCCGTCGCGCAGAACCAGAAAGAAGAAGAGAGCCGGCGCAGCGTTGGAATGTTTGGGCACCTGATGGGGAACTTCACTCGCCATCCCAACGTGGCCGAAGCCACAAAGGTTGGAGAGCCCACTCTGGTTGATCCCAAACCTTTGAGCGCAACCGAGGTCGTACAGGCCGCCAGCAGTGCAATCACGGGTCGAGCCGCCGCCGGAAATAGCAAGGTTGGAGCGGAGATCATAAAAGGTCTCACACCAGGCGAACCCACCCCTCGTTCTGACTCTCCGGCACCAGCAGCAAATGACGGCGCTGGCGACGCTGCCCCCGCCGCGAATGGGGCAACTGGCACCGGTGCGGCGGCTGGTGGAGACACTTCCGGCGCCGCTCCTGCTGACACCACCGGTCCTGCGCCGCCTCCGGCGCCCGCTGACGCCAACAATGGCATTCCGGAATTGAAGCCAAATGTCGCCGATGACAGTTCTGGAAACGGAGCTCAGCCCACGCCTCCGCCACCTCAGCTCAACGAGATCCAATCGGGAACTCAGGCCGCTCAACCCGAGACGGGCTCGCCAGTGGACAATGGTGCTGAAGCCCAGTCCGGCGGAACGCAGCCGGCTGCGGCATCCACAACTGACTCCTCCGCGGCCAAATCAGCCGACTCGTCTTCCAGCGCGAAGCAGAAGGATGACGACACCAGTTCCTCGAGCAAAAAGAGGAAGAAGCACAAGCTGATCCCGTTCTAGGATCTACATGGCCTGCCCAGAATCTTTCTCGGGCAGGCCTTTGTGTCAGCAACAGCGAAGCCTACCAAGCCGCCACCCGCTACAAGGAGCAGATGAGGACAGGCTTATAGGCTAGGTAACTTACCAGTTACTAAACGGCCCTTCCCTCCAAAATCAGCCGCGCCAACCCCTGCGCTGTCGTGAACCTATCAACGACATGCCTCAGAACTGCGTGGTCGCGCGCCGAATCTTACGTCGAAACGACATTTCCCTGCTCGAAAGCATTAGGGTTCCACTGCCCACTAGTAACCTGCTTACCTCGTATTCACATTGACTTAGGGTAATGGACACGGTAACTTCGGCTCATCTAAGGACAAGCCCTTGGCGCGCAAAGTTCTGCTTGCTGACGACAGTGTGACTGCCCAAAATATGGGCCGGAAGATCCTCACCGATGCCGGTTACGAGGTAGTCACTGTCAACAATGGGTCAGCCGCTCTCAAGAAAATCAGCGAAGCGCATCCCGATTTGATTGTTCTCGATGTTTACATGCCGGGCTACAGCGGCCTGGAAGTGTGTCAGCGTATCAAGGAGTCGCGCGAGACAAACCAGATTCCGGTGCTGCTCACGGTCGGGAAACTGGAGCCTTTCAAGCAAGACGAAGCGCGCCGTGTGCGTGCCGACGCTTTCATCATTAAGCCCTTTGAAGCTAGCGAACTGACCGCTGCCCTGAGCAAACTCGAAGGCAAGTTGGGAGCCCCGGTTGCGCCGCGTAAAGAAGGCCGGCCATCTGCCCCAGCCACTATGGAGAGCTTCGAGCGGACCGCCACTTCCTCGGCACCCCAGTTTGGAGATGAGGAATCCGGATGGAAGGCTCGCCTCAAGTTCCCGAGTGCAGGATCGAAGCCGGCACAAGTTGAGCCTGATCCTGAGCCGTACACGGCGCCCAGCACCAGTTTCCGCGACGCTGTACCAGATCCGCCGGCGCCTTTACCTCAGAACTCTCCTGTTCATGCGGTTCTGGAGCGACCCATACCCGCAGGCATTCCCCAGGACATCACTCCCGACGAGATCGCTGCCATAGCGGCCGCAGCCGCCCGCGTTCAGGCGGGGATCACCGTCGGCAAGAACTTCGAGCACCTGACTGCTAGCCCTGATGCACCGAAAGCGGAAGATACTGCACCGAAAATGGAAGACAAAGCCGCGGTGGGGGAAGAGTTCTCACCGAAAGCACCGGCCGCGGAAGTTGCTTCCGAAAAATCTCAGAGCATCGCCGATTCGCAAGCTCCAGTAGAGACGCTCGCGTCATCATCGATGGCAACGCCAACCGACACTCAGGCCCAGAACGCGGTTCAGCAGAAGGGCGCGGCAGCACAAGCGCAAGCCGCGCCCGATTTCGCCGAGCTATCGAAGTCGGAACCGGTTGCAGTGCCGCGCGAACCATCCGAGCCAGGCACCACGTTCGCCGTAGTCCCTGGAATTGAAGAGACCGCAGAGCCCGAACCCGTGGCAGTGGCTGCAATTGGAGCTTCCTCTCCAGCGCCGACTCATGCTGTGGCAACACTGGCTCCAAAAACTCGCTGGGTCGCAGAAGAGGTACCCCTGGAGGCTCAGGAAGCGGTTCTGGTGCTCGAGCGCGAGATGCACAAGGCTTACGCCGCGTTCGCCGCTGCCGAGCACGGCCTGCGCTACGAGAGCGCTCCCATCGATCGTGATGACGAGCCAATCTTTGCCGCCATGAGCCCACCCGCGATTGGCACTCCATTGCCGATGATGGAACCCTCCGGTGCGGCGAAGCCGTCCAGGAACGAGGCTCTGGCATCGAACGAGCCTGCTCAAGTGCCCGCCGGCGAATCAACGTTTCGTGATATTGCGAACTCCTCCCACAGCTTCAAGCCCCCCGCGCCTTCGTTTGCACCAGTGGGCCCGAGTCGGGACGACACGCAGCATGCAGCAGCCACGTTCGGCGGACCTGAACCATTCGGCATGGCTGAAGCTTCGCCTATCTCAGAACCTGAACATAGCCCGCGGTCAAGCTCGCCGTCTGAAATCAAAATAGAGGCCGCTGTTCCTCAGGCCTCTGCTGCCATGGCGAAAGTTGAGTCGAATGTTCAAGAAGACCTCAGTAGTGCGGCTCCCAGCTCTGCACGCGACGATGCCGCAAAAGTTGAACCGGCTGAGCCGAGTTCCGATGAACACGCCGAAGCCCACCTGGCTGCGGCGACCCGAGCCGCATGGGCAAACTGGCGTGACGTTCGCGAGTCCGTGCTGAGCCCGAAAGCCGAAGCTTCCTCAGCCTCCAGAAATCCCGAAGCCGAATTGGAAGAATTGAAGAAGCTGAAAGGGCTCAAAAAAGACGGGCCCAGTCCATCGACTTTGCCGGAAGCTGCGCTCGCAGCCGCCGCCTCGGCCGACACCTCTGCCACCAGCGATAGCAATCTATCCAGCATCGTCGACACTATGCTCGCCGAACTCAAACCCAAGCTGATGGCTGAACTCGCCGAAAAGCTTAAGCAGGAAAAAAAGAAGTAGAGCCTTCATCGGCAGCAAAGCCGCGCGGCATATCCACCCCGTTCTAACGGCACCATCAACCCGTCTCTTTCACCCTGTCATCCTGAGCGCAGCGAAGGACCCATCGCCGTTCGGGCCCCTTCCACTATCGCAGGGAATTCTCTCCGCGCTCTTGTTTATTCATCATGCCCACTGCGCATCCGCTCTCTGGCCACTAACTTGGATCTCAAAGTTGCCACCTCGTCATTCTGAGCAAACCGAAACCCACGCACTGCTCCGTGGAAGAGCGGCCCTTCAGGGCCGTGTCAGAGAGCCCAGGTAAGGCGGCTTTAGCTCCGGGTGCTCCTCACAGGCCTACGGAGCCCCGTCAACCGTAATCTCCTCTAAATTCGCGGCATCGCGTGGCACGCGCGCTGCCAATTCGATTGACAATGTCCTCACATAAGACTAGGGTTGAAGGTGAGCGAGTGCTTTCTCGCTCTTTCAGATTTCCTGAACTAAGTCAGCCCATCTGAAGTTTTCCTTTCTTAGATCAGCGGTTGAAGGCGAGGCTGACGCTCTGTTTGCTCCTGACGCGCCGCTCTTCTTGCACGATCCGGTTTGAGACGCAACCTATGACATCAGCAGTTCATGTCGGCGCCATTCTCATTGAGGATAGGCCTTTGATGACACGGGCCATCAACATCGACAGTGCTCCCTACGGATGCAACTGGAGCGTAGTTCAGTCTCTCAGTGGCTTCGACTTGGACCACAAGATCCATGCCGCGGGCTGGAATTTCTTTTTTATGGCTGGCGAACTGAAGACGAGGTTCCTCGGAGCCGTGTCGCAGCCCAGCCTTCACGCAGCATTGATGAGGATATTGGCGAGAATGCGCGGCCAGAGTTTCAACTGCCTCGAGGTCACCGGAATCAGTGGCAAACATTTTCTGGGAATTCCTTACACGGTGGTTTCTGCACATTGGCGCCACATCCAGCAGGGTTGCCGCCTGGATCCCGTACAGCAACGTCGGACGCAGCAAACGGCTGCAGAATGGGCGCGCGCTTGATGATGACGGAGTGCTTTTGATGTACAGACCAGATCAATATCTGGCGGTTGTGGTCGGACTGATGTTTCTGGCTGGCATCGTGCGTCTTCTGTACTCGCTCCGGCAGCGCTCCAGAACACGGCAGCTTAATGATACTCGGCCCACGCGCCGCCATAGGGTGGTGTGATTGCCTGCACAAAGCAGCATAAATTTGCGATGCAGCTTCCCTGACGTGAGGCGCGCATGATCAAACGGCAATGCGCCGATTGCGGCGGTGAATTGGTTTTAGCGGTGAACCTGGTGCGGCAAGAAGCACCTTCCGACACGGGTGGTTCAAAATCCGCTTCCACTCATTGGAGATGCACCACGTGCGGCAGCGTTTTTACGGCAACCCGGCTTCGCGGGTACCGGCGGGATGGTCAGAAGGTCAACGACTCAAAATAGGATAGGAGCATTGAAAAGATATGATGAACACAAAGTTCCTTGTCAAAGTTAAGCGCATGGGTGCCCGCGCTCCTCAATACGTGCAGCGCATTGATCGAACCTCGGTTGAGACCACAACCAACCGCAAGCTTGCCTTGATCATGGGCAAATTCACCGCCGAAGACGCCATTAAATGCATCCAGAATTCCCGCTGTACGCCAGAACTAGTCCCGGTGCAGGTCCCAAACTAGAGACCATTGGCAACTGGAAGGTTACTTGTCGACCCAGGCCGCGTCTCGTAGGCGGTCGCGTTGTTTGACCCCCGTCGCAAATGAATGAGAAGCTGGAAATTCCCACGCTTTCGATCACGCCGATCACGGCAAACGAAAAAGAGATACTGTTCGGAATGACTGTGTATCCTACCCTTGACCAAGAACGTCAAGGATGGGGCAACCTGCAACAAATGATCTGTGTCCTCCAACGAAGCGAACCACAGCTTTTGGTCGGCCGACACTAATCCACTGTGGGCGCGTGCTTAAT
>JBLNFC010000050.1:0-2741 GCA_050263355.1 Acidobacteriota bacterium | reverse complement strand
GCATTCGCAGTTTTCTCTGCGACCACCAGCAGTTGCGTAAGATTCTGTACGCTATAAACCGATTCCGGGCGGTGACGGGACTGCAGCACGCTCTTGATCTGGTCACTGGCGCTGGCCACCATGGTAGGGTCGGCAACCGAAAAATATATGAGCCGAACAGTCGGCGTGTTAGTGAAGAAGCGGCTCACGCTGTAGGGGATGATCATGCTGTTGGCCTGCACTTCCGACTGACCGAATGTTTCCACACCCTCCTTGAAAGTGCCGATAACTGTGAACGGTAGACCGCTAAGCTTGAGTACCTGACCGACGGCGGCATCGACGGATCCAAATAAGTCTTCCGCCAGCTGCTTCGTAATTACGCCAACCTTGTTGCGCGCCTGCGAATCCTGTTCGTCGAAGAATCTGCCCGAGAGAATGACGAGATTGCGGACGCTCTTGTATTCGGGGTAAACGCCGAGCACGCGGACATCACGCTCTTTGCCGCTGCCGACAGGAACGCGGTCATCCAAGGGAACCACCGGAGACGCGTGAATGATACCGGGTACTTGCTCCCGAACGGCGCGAAGGTCATCGACTGTTAGCGGATCGGGTGTTGTCGCCGTGATGCGATCGGCCCCACCCTCGTACTCGGCATAAATCATGTTGGCGCCAATAGCTTGTATCTGATTCAGCACGTACTGCTTGCCCGTCATGCCGATGGTGACAACAAGAATCAGCGAAGCCGTGCCGATCATCATTCCCAACGCCGTGAGCAGGAACTTGACCTTGTTGCTGTTGAAGGTATCAAAGGCGAAGTTGATGACTTCCCCAAAGCAAATGACGGGAGGCTTCCGGCCGTCAGTGCTTCCGACTCGAGGTGAGCAACCCATTGCTATCAGATGCTAAATGCAATGGGAAGGAGGCGCAATATAGATTGGGGCCTGGAACTGGCCGAAAAGGAGTCATTTGATCTCGCAGACGGCAACACTCTGGTTACGGTAGGGACAAGCCAGGCGGGCCTGAGTCCCAGCCTGCACAACTACCCAATTGACTCCATACACCTGCTTGAGCCGCTCAAAATCCGCCGCGGTGAAGTTCTTCCAGCCCCGAAGCGCACGAGTTTGTTGGAGCCAGCCGTCGGCCAGTTTAGGAAACATGGTCACTGCCCCACTGTCTTTGACGTTATCGGCCAGCCGGGAACGCTCGGCGATGTCTCGAAAGCCGTGCTGATCTTCGCCGGGCGCGCTCATGTGGTTCGGGTCCAAAGCGAAATAGGCATCAAGTGGAGTGTTCTGTCGAACCCACAGAAACGCACGAACCCAGTCGTTGCGAGGGTCGGAACCGGGCCACTCCATGTGAGGGGTATTTGGAAAAAGCTCTCGCTGCACGTACCACATTCCGGCGCACAGAGGAAGGAAGAGGAGAAGCCAGCGCGAAAATCGATCACGCAGAACGAATTCCGCCAGCAATCCCCCCGCAGAGGTGTAGAACAACACGTAAACCAGGTGCAGACTGCGCATGGGCTGGAGTTCTGTGAGATTCGCCAGACTTGGCGGAATCGTGATCATCAGTGCGACCAAAAAAAACGCGAGGCCGAACAGCACCAGTGCAGTGCTCATCTTTGCCAGCATGGGAAGACCATGTTTTAGCGCGAGAGCGCGGAACCACCACAGCAACAACAGAGGGGCAAAGATGCCGACCCATTCATACCACTGCCAACGCAACAAAAAGAAGTACGACCTGCTGTCGAGCGCTTGCCGATAGGCTTCACTGACAGGTGGAAACATTCCAAACGGGAAGAGCAGGGCTGTTGCGGCAGCAACGGTTCGGGGCGCGGGTTGTGAACTCTGGCTGTGGTCGAGCCAGAAATAGAGAATGCAGTACGAGATCCCGAAGACCACCATCAATGGATGGATCGCGGCGGTGCAGATGGCCCATATCGCTGCGCGCATGAATTTTCTTTGCACGAGATTGGCGATGATGAACAGCACGGCTGGCGTCGACAGTGATCGAGTATTCAGGTACTCGTCCATGATGTAGAGAGCGGTGCCCGCAACGGGCAGCGTCAACAAAGAAGCGACCAGGGCAACACTTCCCCACCGTGCCCGCGAACTATCAAACACAAGTCGGCCTAGATGCCAGCAGCCCAACAGGAGTAGGAAAATGGCGAAGAACTGCCACAGGAAAATCGCCCAATCAAAAGGCACATGCGAAATCTTTATCGACGCGGCGATGAGATTCGGGAACAGAGTCATGTGCGCGTGAGATTGGAAAAAGCTCGCATTGTGAGGATAGAGTGCCGGGTTCAAGACCTTCTTTATTCCTGGCACGTAGATTTCGGCGTCTTCGACGGCAGGATGATATCCATGCACCAGCATGGCTGCAAAAGCCATCAGCAGAAGAAGAGCAAGTTCTTTGACCGTAGGATAGTGTTTCAAATCACGAACCTTTAGAATCGTTCTTCTTTTTCCATATGAATGTCCCGCATGCTCTGCCGACGCTTGGACCCGGGGCGCGAGCAGAATGCCAAGATGTGCCGAATTCCGTTCTGGGGCGGAAACTCGCCCTGGTGATCCCCACTCTGGGGGAAGCGGCGAATATTCAGGTCTTGTTGGAGCGCATCGCGAAGAGTCTTCAACCGTTAGCCATTCCCTACGAATTGATTGTAGTCGATGACGATAGTCAGGACGGCATCGAGGGGCTAGTCACAAAAATTGCGCAAGCCGATGAGCGTGTTCGGTTGCTGGTGCGCAAAGGGGTTC
>JBLNFC010000049.1:0-6263 GCA_050263355.1 Acidobacteriota bacterium | reverse complement strand
GCCGGTTCTTCACCACGTTGTCGTGCTTTAATCATGAACCAGCAAAAACAATGACGGCTTGTTCAAGAGCCAGTCAATAATCCAAGTGTCACCCGCTGATTGCAGCGATAACGAAGCTGCAGTCCGCTCGCCGCCACACGCTATCCGAGATCTCCAAGCTAAAGATAGTTCAGGGGATCCACTATCGTGTTTGTGTTCGTGGCATTTTTGGGCGAAATGACGAACTACCACAATCATTATGGGAACGAAAGCGTTATGGCCGACTTGTATTTCTGCGACCCTAGTGACGTCGTATCACCCTTCAAATTGGTGGGCGACGATCCTACGGTGGTTTCGCCCGGTGCTGTGGAGATCCGTTTGTCCGAAGGGGCGAAGCTGGTTTTTGCTCCTTGCACAGAAACGATGACCGTTCCGGGTTGTGGCACGCTCGGTCTGTTCCTTGGAGCGTTCTGATTTTTCGGGAGAAAGCTTTTTCGTCCCAGCGAAGTCTTTCGTTGGGATGTTTGTGGTGGCCGCAGCACTTGTTGCTGAACGCCTTCCCCGACCCGACGGCCGCCCTGCTTCAGTGCCGAATTCAGCGCAGAACCAGCCTTGACTGCGGCAGTTGATGAACCTGCTCCGAGCAGGACAGATTCCGCAATTGCTTGGGAGGAGACTGGCAGCGAAAATGTTGTGAAGGTCAGAGTCAGGGCAATTCCGAGGGAAACTTTTTTGTTCATAAGCATTTTCTGCACGACGTAGCAGAGTGACTGCCTACGCACGCGTCAGGATATTCTTGGCCTGCTTTCTTCTTATCCTGCGCGCAAATATTACGGCAAGGAGAAAACCGGTCGCAGCTCCGATGATTGCTCCCGAAATTGAAACGCTGTTGAGTTCGTGAACGCCTTTGCCAGCCCACAGAAAGCCAGCGTACGCCATAGCCACAGTCCACAAGACCAGTCGCAGCTTCATCCCGATCACCTCCGGCTACTTACGAGATCTTGCCACAAAAGCTGGTAAACTGCACGCAAGGAATCAATAAACTCGGCAATTCAGCGAAGTAGGTGACGACCGTCCCGGTCACTGTCAGCAAATATTAGTGGCTCAACAGCGGGTAGATTGGCTAGGATCCAGACGCTCCGTCGATGAAAGTTGTTTCCGTCTCCTTAGAGCACTAGTGTCCTATCAGTAGTTGTCCGGAATAGGTTTCTGGTACTAGATCCTGGTATCGATCTGGTCGCAGCGGCTTACCGTCAAGATATAGGACGGTGCCGTCGGGCCCGGAGGTCATCGTGAGGGACCGACGCTCGCCTGTCACAGCAGCGCCGTCATACCAAAGATAATGGAGTGCGCTTGTTCCGTCTCGCTTCCGAAAATGGCCCACTACAAGATCAGGTCCCGACTCGGCCACGATGAGGTCGGATTGCGCTCTACTGCCGCACACGCACAGGATTGCACTAAAGCTTTCGTAGCCCGCCTGGGGCGTCAGCCAAAGCTCAAAGGAAAACTTGATTGGCCCTGAGCCTGTGATGGCTGAAGACTCCACCGACCAACACTATAAACCTGGCCGTAGTGGTTCGAAAACGATGCCCGAGCCGGTGTCGACCCAAAGCACCTTGTTTCTTAGGAAGAAATCAAATGGCCAGAGACCGAATACAAGCAAACCTATCCAAAGGAGCAAACAAGGGATCAAACCTAGGCTCGGTCCGGCTCTCACTGAACATGTATTCTCGAGAGAATACAGGAACTCGTTCGGCTGCCGGCAACAACTCGCGACATGGTTAGAAACCCTAATCCTGGCGTCAGAATGCACTCTAGTTTGCAAAATGATGCATACTGTTGCAAGAATTATCAGGATTGACAGGCAATGGCGTTCGATTACAGTAGTCGTAACTGGGGCAAAGGGTATGCCCAGGGCAGGAGCCCGTAATGCCGAGTCCGGTCAAAAGAAAGGTTAAAGGCTTTTGCAAGATCGGATTGCTCGTAGTGCTGTTTGCTCTTGTTGCATTGACAAGCGCAGCGGCAACTTCCGTTTCATATAACTTCTCAACAAGCTTTGGCAGCCAACAGATTCAGGGAACACTGACTTGGAACACCGCTACCAATTGGGTAACGGCGTATTCCTATTCCTTGTCCGGCGCTGGCGGCAAAGCGACCTGCTCGTCGCTGCTATCGTGCGGGTGGTTGACCGGATCATTCGGCAACCAAGTTGTTAATATGCTCACACCCTACAGTCTAGGTGGAACAAATTACATCTACCTCACCAACAGTAGTGGCGTTTACAGATCTACGGTGTCAATGCCCGAGGAGGGCTTTGTAGCCGATCTCGGGATCATTCTTCTCGCGGTGCCGTGGGTGATGCGTCGCATACGCTTCGCCTAAACAAAAAACTCCCCTCCCCCAGATCCTGCTTGCGTTCCGCCGAGTTGAAATTTCTTCCGGGAATCCCAAATTCATCCGGACTCTGTCTGGTTAAAAGCAGTTGCACACTGTGCATAAACGATCATGCTTGACAAGCCAGCAGCGAGGATTAGACTTCGCGAATACGCTTTCAGCTTTGCGGAAGAATCTAGATCGCTGACGACTTTTGTCCCGGGGACCGGAGCGGCCGCCCCTGATAGCTTGGCCTCTGTGTGGCAGATTGAAAACAAAAAGTGTGAATCAGGCTTCTTTCAAGCTTTCGAACCCTCAGAGCTATGCTGGGTTGCTCTGAAGCCCAAGGACGATGGAAAGAAGAAGGGCAGTGCGATACAACTTGTGCCTTCCGCTGCTTTTCAAGTGGACTGATGAGAGCGGAACGTTCATGCAGGAAGCGGCTTTTACACGCGACATCAGTACGGGAGGGTTGTTCGTTACCTGTGTAAAGTGCCCGCAGATCGGCGCTAGTCTCTCGCTGGAGATCATGCTTCCGCCCAATTCGGAGATACGTTCGCACGGTCTACGACTCGACGCGACAGTACAGGTCGTTCGCATTGCGAGCGCAGTTGAAGAGAAAGGCTTCGCAGCGGCTGGTGATTTAGCCAGGCAAAAGGCGAATGCGGGGAGCATACTAGACTCCCGGATGCACAGCCTCTCTCGAGAAAATCCTAGAGTTCATTGAGTAAGCTTCAGAGCAAACACAGGGTTTGACAGATTGAATCCACAGCCCAGTGTGACTTCACTGCTTCATCAGCAAATTCTAAGGCGGCCAGTCTTCGTCCCATAATTCAGGGCGGATTACTACCCGTTTGCCCGTCTGCTGTCGGATTGAGTTGTTTTCTCTGGGCCTCTCGTGACACTTGCGCCACCCATTATTGGCCCATCTAGCGGGACCATCCCAATCTCTACCATGCGGCTGGAACTCCCCATGTGGTGATGGTCTCGGAAACAGTTCTTCCGCCTGTCACGTTTTCGCCAGCTACTCTCAGCTTCGGAAGTGTGGCTATTGGGGGTCCTCCAGTTCCCCTCAGTCGGTCACGCTCAGCAAGAATCGCAGCGTGGGGCTCACCATCAACGGCATCACGCGACCGGCAACTACTCTCAAACGAATAATTGCTCCGCTTCTTCCACTCCCCTCGGAAGCGGTCAAAGCTGCACGATTAAGAATAGGTTCAGCCCTATGGCGAAGGACAGTATCCCCGGCGCGATACGCATCTCAACCGATGTTCGCCGCGCATAGCAGCCCATCGGTTTATCGGGGACGGGGACCGGATCGGTTTCGTCGCAAATACTATCTCTCCCGCCACGCTCGATTTCGGTAGTCAGGAGGCAGGCACTGGCACTGCGAAGCAAACCCTAACCACTACGAACAGCAGCAACTCCAACACGCTGTCCATCACCAGCCTCGCTCCCTCTTCTGCCGTTTACCAGGTGACGGCTGACTCCTGGTCCTAGCGAACGATCTCAGCCGGAGGACACTGCACATTTGATAGCGGCTTTCAGCCGATCGCGAACTTCGCTTCCGTCAATTCCTAACATGCGCCGGAGGGAGACCAACCATGTCTTCCGCCCCGACTGATTTGCGGCTGCAGGGGCGCGCCCACCAGCGATGGATTGCACGCTTGTCCGACGCCCAAAGGGTATTAAGCAGCTTTGCAGTCGCAGTTTCATATTCTCAAGTGGCGGTGTTCTCGATTGGCTTGTGAGCCATCAATACCTGCCGCAAATATCCTTGATGCTGGCTGGGGCGATAGTTTCGGCAGCAGTCGGCTTACTTTTCTTGAAGACCGTGAGTGAAGCTCATGAACGACATAAATCGGTAGTGCGGTGGTTGCAACGAATTGCCGAACTGAACCACCACATTCGTAGCCCTTCAGATCATTACCTTCAACAATGTAGCTGAGCGTAGCACAGAAGCAATCAAGCGAGTCGATAGCGCGGTTACTCGTATTGAATCGGCGCTTAGAGAAAGCGTCTCCATCCACCCCGGTTCAAGCCGCTTCGCCAGATGATTGAAGGCACGCCTGAATCTTCTCCAGCACCATATCTTTGATCTCCACTCGGAATCGTTAGTCCGGCAGAGCAAACGCCACAACTTCGTCCCGACGTCTTCCCCCGAAAGAAACCTCCTCCTCCCGCGGCAATCACTACAAATTGTTTGCCGCTCTTATTTCCGAGATAGGTAACCGGTGCAGCGTACGCGCCAGCCCCCAACTCTGCCACCCACAGTTGCTTTCCGGTTCGCGAGTCAAAAGCTCGGAAACGACTGTCTGGCGACGCCCCGATGAATACCAGCCCGCCCGCGGTCGCGACGGAGCCACCAAGATTTGGGGAGCCAGTTTCCCCACTCAGCCCACCCATTACACCCAGCCGTACTTTCCAAACGATCTCGCCTTTACTGACGTCGATTGCATTCAATGTTCCCCATGGAGGCTTCTGGCATGGCCATTCGTTCTGGTCCCAGAACCGCGCATATTCGCCCTCTTTAGAGCCACGCCGGTGCGCCACGGGCGATCCTGCTGGCTGATCCTCGAGTGCGCCCACCGATCCCAACTCATTGACGTTCACGAATAGATATCCCAACTTGGGATCAAACGATCCGCCCGACCAGGTCGCTCCCCCTAACGTACCCGGCACAACTAGCGTCTGCTTGCGCCCATAAGGTGTGTACATACCTCGAGTCTCAAGTGAATGAAACAATTCCATACAATAACGATGGGACCCCGGTGTAACCGTAGTGATGCCAGCTTCATTCAGCTCTTGGCGTACCAGGGCCGGCGGCTTGCTCGGAAATGGCTGCGTCGGCCAGGTCGCCTCGCCCGGCACATTGCTTTTGGGAACTGGGCGCTCCTCCACTGGAAACAGGGGCTTTCCCGTGACCCGATCGAAAATGAACACGAATCCCATCTTTGTTACCTGGACGACCGCTGGGACCGACTGGCCACTGCGGCGCAGAGTGATTAGGGTCGGTTGAGCCGGCATGTCGTAATCCCAAACGTCGTGGTGCACCATTTGGAAGTACCACACCAATTTGCCTGTCGAGGCTTGCAACGCGACTAGCGAATTCGCGAACAAACCCTGTCCCTCGCGATCACCACCATAAAAATCATAGGAAGGCGAACCGATCGGCAAAAAGACCAAATCGCGCTCTACGTCCACGCTCATCGTCGACCACACATTTGCGCCCGTTCTACCCTTCCACGCTTCTTTTTCCCAAGTCTCGTGTCCTGCTTCTCCAGGTTCAGGGATGGTATGAAATGTCCATACCAGCTTGCCGCTGTGAACATCGAATGCGCGAACAGCCCCGCTTGGTCCCCTGGAGGGATATTCCGGAACTGCAGCTCCCGTAATGAGCAAGTCTTTGTAGATCGCTGGCGGCGACCTGACGGCGTACTCCAGCTCAGGGAACTCGTCTGCTACGCCCGCACGCAGATTCACCACACCATTTGTGCCAAAGCCCTGACAAGCTTTCCCAGTCTTAGCCTCCAGGCAGATCATGCGTCCATCAAACGTGCCGTATAGGATGCGCCGATCATCTCCTGTTTCGCTCTGCCAGTACGCAACGCCACGGTGCTGAAAAAATATTCGCCTAGCGCGACCTGCTTGCGGATCGAAGTGCCAAGTTTCTCTACCGGTTTCGGCATCTAATGCAATCACTCGGTTCGATGGCGTTGAGAGATAAAGCATTCCATCCACAACTAGCGGTGTCGTTTCAAATGGCGCAACATGATGGCGGTCCATTTCATTGCCACGATTCACTTCGCCGGTGTGATAGGTCCATGCGCGCTTCAGTGCTCCAACATTTTGACGGTTGATTTGGTGAAGAGAAGAGAATCGCGTGCCCTCGGGATTCCCGCCGTAGAATC
>JBLNFC010000048.1:0-3043 GCA_050263355.1 Acidobacteriota bacterium | reverse complement strand
GAGTCGCCCCGCGTGGCAGCTGCACAACAAGAAGTTTTGAGGCCAGGCATGGTCATTACCGTGGAGCCAGGCGCATATGTGCCGGGGCGATGGGGAGTTCGTATCGAGGATATGGTGGTGGTCACGCGGGAAGGTTGCGACGTCCTCACGCCGACCCCGAAAGACCTGATAGCCATCTGATGAAATGTTCTGGCCACGGCTCCCATGCTGATCTGGGTTGACCCAGTGGAGTGCGGAAGTTACAGAGTTCGGAATAGTCCCACCTAGACGATGAATCAAAAAGAACTGAAAGAACTCATCGAGTTTCTCAAAGAGCAGGATATTGCTGAGTTCGAGTTGGAGCGCGGCGACGTCAAGGTACGAATTAAGCGAGCGCTTCCCGCAGCCCCAGTCGAGACACGATACTTGGCGGTTCCCCCTGCTGCGCTTCCCACAACGGAGCTGATCTCAACCCCGGCAGCGCAGCCGCCGGTGGCCAAAGAACCCGCAGCCTCAGCCGTCGAAGAAGGCCTTCACCAGGTCCGATCTCCAATCGTGGGTACTTTCTACGAATCCCCGTCGCCAGGATCTCCTCCGTTCGTTAAACCGGGAGATATGGTCGAGTTAGGACAAGTTCTCTGCATCGTGGAAGCAATGAAGTTGATGAACGAGATCGAGTCGGACATTGCGGGCGAGATTGTTAAAAAGTTGGCGAACAACGGTCAACCGATCGAATATGGGCAGGAGTTGTTCATAATCCGTCCCAAGAAGTGAACGGGTAATGTTCAGGCGCGCGGAGAGCGCGCATTTTTGTGTCCGGCAGTTCCCGGGCGTAACTGGTTGGCACTGACGTAACAAAATGTTTAAGAAGATTCTGATTGCCAATCGTGGCGAGATTGCCCTGCGTATCATTTGCGCTTGCAAAGAGCTGGGCATACGTACCGTGGCTATCTACAGCGAAGCGGATCGCAACTCTCTGCCCGTACGTTTTGCGGACGAGGCGATCTGCATTGGCCCTCCTCAGCTTTCCCAAAGCTATCTGAATATTCCTGCAGTGATCAGCGCGGCTGAGATTGCCAATGCCGAAGCCATACATCCCGGCTACGGCCTCTTATCTGAAAATGCAAACTTTGCCGAGGTGTGTGAGACCTGTGGTCTCAAGTTTATTGGCCCACCTCCCGAGCTCATTCGCTTGATGGGCGAGAAGGAAAAAGCGCGGGCAGCCATGAAAAAGGCGGGTGTTCCGATTCTTCCGGGTTCGGATGGGATCATCGCATCGGAGGGAGACGCGCTCGAGTGGGCGAGGCAAGTCGGATTTCCTGTGATCATCAAGGCCTCCGCCGGTGGCGGCGGTCGCGGCATGCGCATTGTGCGAAGCGAAGCGGAACTGCCCGCCTTGTTCAAAGCCGCATCTTCGGAGGCGGCCGCGGCCTTCGGCAACGGCGATCTCTACATGGAAAAGTTCGTCGAGCATCCGCGCCACATCGAATTTCAGATTCTCGGCGACGCTCACGGGAATGTCGTGAGCCTGGGTGAGCGCGAGTGCAGCATCCAGCGCCGCCATCAGAAACTACTGGAGGAGTCCCCCTCGACCCAGATGACTCCAGAGCTGCGTGCAGAAATCGGAGGCATTCTCAGCACGACTTTGTCCAAGCTTGGCTACGTGAACGCCGGGACCATTGAATTTCTGATGGATCAGAACCGAAACCTCTACTTCATAGAGATGAATACACGTATCCAGGTGGAGCATCCGGTCACGGAAATGGTCACAGACGTCGATTTGGTCAAGTCGCAGATCCTGCTCGCCATGGGCGAGCGCATGGAAACCGTGCTGCACGGCCCCATCGTGCACCGGGGCCATACAATCGAGTGCCGCATCAACGCCGAGCATCCAGAAAAATTCACGCCCTCAGCGGGAAGAATAACAGCGTTCCATCCCCCCGGCGGCACCGGCGTGCGCATTGACACCGCGGCATACGCCGAAGGCGTCATACCTCCCTATTACGACTCTCTTATCGCGAAGTTGGTCGTGCGCGGCAAGGACCGTGACGAAGCCATGTCGCGCATGTCACGCGCATTGGAGATGTTCATCGTCGAGGGAATTCATACGACCATCCCGCTACATCGCAAAATCCTGGCCGACCCGGATTTCCGCGCGGGCAAGGTGGATACTACGTTCATCGAGAGATTTCTTGCCGCCGGGAAGCCCGCGGCTAAGTAGTCTCCATTCCCCTGTCAAGGAGTTCGAGTATTTCGAACATCGTAATTCCCCGCCTTTATCCAATCATCGATGCCTCTTCTTTCGCTGACACGGCTGCCTTAATACGATTTGCAGAGGAGTTGCTCTCAACTGGTGCAACCCTGCTGCAATATCGCAACAAGACCGGCAATCCGCGCCTGATGCTGGAGCAGGCAAAGCTCTTGAAAGATCTTGTAGGTGCACGCGCAAAGCTGATCATGAATGATCGTGCTGATCTCTGCCTGGCAGCCGCTTTCGACGGAGTTCACGTCGGCCAGGATGACCTCTCGCCCGACGCGGTTCGCGAAATTATCGGTCCCAATCTATGGCTAGGTCTTTCCACCCACAATCCGCAACAGCTTGCAACCGCCGACCAAACACAGGTCGACTACCTAGCCATTGGTCCTGTCTTTTCGACCTTCAGCAAAGACAAACCTGACCCCGTCGTAGGCTTGGAAGGTGTGCGCAGAGCCCGCCAACTTACCCACAAGCCTCTGGTTGCCATAGGCGGCATTACCCGATCCAATTGCCGCGAAGTTATCGACTCCGGTGCCGACTCGGTTGCGGTAATTTCCGATCTGCTATCGGATCCTCGCAAATCAGCAGAGGAATTTTTCCGCGTCTTGAGGTAAAGTCGTTGCGCTCTCTACAGATATGAGGAGGGACGTGAGCACCACGCTTAAGGCTCCCAACCCGGCTGCCGTTGCCAACCAGTGGGAAACGGCCACCCACCAAAATACCGAGTTTGTTAAGGGACTCGGGCTTACCAGCGCCACCACCCTGGTCATGGGTTCCATGATCGGATCGGGCATCTTCATTGTTTCC
>JBLNFC010000047.1:0-6852 GCA_050263355.1 Acidobacteriota bacterium | reverse complement strand
TGCAAACTCAGATGACGCAAATTCAGGGAGAGATCAATAGGTTATCCGCCAAGCCGGCTGGCGGCACCTCCGCGCCCGCCGAAGCCACGGTCACGAGCGGAACAATCGCCCCCCAAGCTGGAAAACCCTCTGAAGCGGAAATGGAACTGAAATCAAAGCAGCAGGACATCGGCAAAGCCACAGGAGGTTACGAAACTACGTCACAGGACCCGTTAGCAGCTCCTCGCGTTAACAACGAGCCACTCGATCCGCGATATCCCGGGTATTTTCGATTGCCGGGAACAAGCACGTTCCTTCGTATCGGCGGCTATTTCAAAACAGATTTCATTTATGACTTGAAGCCGGCCGGCGATAGCGAGAGGTTCATCCCGGCCAGCATTCCGATTCCGACACCTGTAACGGTAAACAACACCACTGTATCGATCCGCCCCACCCGTTTGAATCTGGACTTCCTGATTCCTACAGAGCAGTTCGGCAAGGTGAGATTTTTTATAGAGGGTGATTTTTTTGGCTCCAGCTCTACTACACCGCGGCTCCGCCACGCCTATGCCCAAGTTAAGAATCTTCTGATCGGACAGACATTTTCGAATTTCATGGATCCCGACTCTGGACCAGATCAGCTCGACTTTCAAGGTCCCAACGCGCAAATAAGTATTCGCAATCCGCAAATTCGATACAGCGTCAAGCTCCGGCCGAAGACGACTTTTTCCCTGGCTGTTGAAAAACCCTCATCGGACATCGCCTTTAAGGTCGCAGACTTCAGTGCTCAACCCAACAGTCCAAGCCCAGACGGCACGCTCCAACTGCGTCGCGAAATGGAGCGTGGACATCTGCAGTTAGCTGCTCTTTTTCGAAGCGTTTCCGGTTTCTTAAATACCGGCGGTGCAACCAGTGGCCCAACGGATTCGGTTTTCGGATGGGGATTCAATTTTACCGGCTCGGAGAAAATTGTCGGAAAAGACACGGCGGTGTTCCAGGTCGAATACGGGAACGGCATTGAACGCTACGTACAGGACACCTCCGGATTAGGGGAGGACGCTGCCCTCAAGAGCGTAAATGATCCGCGGCTGAAGGCGTTGCCGGTGTTCGGGAGCTATGGCGCTTATCAGCACTTCTGGACTTCGAAACTGCGTTCGTCCCTGATCTATGGTTTTGCACAAATCCAGAATACCGAGTTTCAGGGCGGTTCCCTTTTTCACCAAAGCAATTATTCCGCGGCTAACCTCATCTGGAATGCGATTGGCTCACTCAATCTAGGAGCTGAATTCCTCTATGGGTGGCGTGTCAACAAAGATGGATCATCGGCTAATGCGCCGCGGATCATGCTTAGCGCTAAGTATAATTTTGTGAAAGGCTCATCCAGCAAGTAAGTGGGACATTCAATAAGCATCACGCCAGATTCGCAATTACTAGCAGAAAGGAATGGGATTCATGACCACTGCGACGACGCAAAGCACTCGGCTTGATCAGTTTTTTACCGTAGCTGAGGCGCGCTTCGATAGATGGCGCAAACTACTACAAACAACACGCGACTGGGAGAGTGCCACTAAGTCGAACCTGGAACGAGAGATCGCGCGTGCGGCCGTCTCAACTTCGCTTCAGGAACTGCGCCAATGGGAGGACTTCTTCGCATATCCGGGGCCTTCACTGATAAGAACCCTGGAAGAACGCATTGTGGCAGGGGACGCGACCGGGTGCGCACGCCTAGTGCAAGCGATCAGTACCGCGCTGTTAACTCATTCGTATCGCTCCAATCCGTCAGACTGGGACAATGACGATCAATCGCCAGTGCCTATTGTCGATCACTTGCCACGCACCGGGGAAGCAAGTGCGCCACATAGACCTTACTTTGAAGTGCTGGTGGTCAGCCCTGCTCGACCATCTGCCTGGATCAATCTAGCGCAGGATCTGCGCAAGCTGCGCCGGGCACAAGACAGGTTCGTGTACGAAACGGTGTTCGTAGGGAACTTTGAAGACGCCGTCCTCGGAACGATTTTGAACGGAAGTTTCGAATCGGTCATCATCTATGAGGGCATTCCATTCGAGTCGGCCCACAACAATCCCGTTCTTCGCGAATTCCTCACAACACACCCTTCGGCCAGTAACTTCAACGGCAGTTCTGCACAGCGTAGTCTCGCCCTCGCGCGAGGGCTAAAGCAGATCCGTCCAGAACTCGACATCTTTCTGCTCAGCGATCGCGAAGTCGAAAAAATGGCGGGCGACGTGAACGCCACTTGCATTCGGCGCGTGTTCTATCAGGTGGAAGAGCCCCTCGAATTGCACCTTAGCATTCTTGACGCCATTGCCGACAGGTACGAGACCCCTTACTTCGACAATCTGCAAAAGTATGCTCAACGTCCTATAGGCACTTTCCATGCCTTGCCGGTGGCGAGGGGAAAATCCATTTTCAAATCCAACTGGATTCGTGACATGGGTGAGTTCTATGGCATGAATCTATTCCTTGCCGAGTCCTCTGCGACAACTGGCGGCCTCGACAGCCTCTTGGAGCCAACCGGGAATATCAAGGTCGCCCAGGAGAAAGCAGCCCGAGCGTTCGGGGCAGATCATGTTTTCTTCGTCACAAATGGCACGTCAACCTCAAACAAGATGGTCGAGCAAGCACTGCTAGCTCCTGGCGACATTATGCTCGTCGATCGTAATTGTCACAAATCACACCACTACGGTGCGGTACTCTCCGGGGCTCTGCCTCTTTATGTGGAGGCATATCCGCTCACTCGGTATTCCATGTACGGTGCGGTGCCGTTGCGCACAATCAAGAAAGCGCTGCTCGACTTGAAAGCTGCGGGAAAACTGGAACGCGCTCGCATGCTTGTCCTTACCAATTGCACATTTGACGGGCAGGTCTACAACGTTGAACGCGTGATGGAGGAATGCCTCGCAATCAAGCCTGACCTGATTTTCCTTTGGGATGAGGCCTGGTTTGGCTTTGCGCGCTGGAGTCCATTCTATCGTCGCCGAACTGCCATGGGGGCCGCAGCGATTTTGGAGGAAAAGTTCAAGGATCCAGCCTATCGCAAAGCCTACGAAGCTCAGGCAAAGAAGCTGGGCGCCGATCTTGACCCTAGCAACCCAGCACTACTGGACACATGCTTGTTGACAGATCCAGACAAAGTCCATCTCCGCATTTACCAGACGAACTCGACCCACAAATCGATGTCGTGCCTCCGGCAGGGGTCGATGGTATTGGTCAAGGATCAGGACTATCACACGGTCGAAGAGCAGTTCCATGAAGCGGTATTCACACATGCCTCCACCTCGCCAAATCTTCAGATTATTGCAACCATCGACTTAGCTCGCCGCCAGATGGAGCTTGAGGGCTATGAACTTGTAAACAGGGCCATCCAGTTGGCCCTCGATGTACGCCGCGAGGTGAACTCTCACCCACTCGTGTCCAAATATTTCAAGGTTTTGGGCGCCGACGACATGATTCCCTCTGAGTTTCGATCAACGGGTTTTGTCGATTACCTAACCCCCGGCACGAACTGGGCGACGGCAGTCAAGGCGCTCCGGGATGACGAGTTCGCTCTGGATGTAACCCGCCTGACGCTGGTCTGCGGTTCCGCCGGATTCGATGGCACACAATTCAAAAATATGCTGGCGGCAGACTTCGACATTCAACTCAACAAGACCTCGCGTAATAGCGTCTTGCTACAGACGAACATTAACAATACCCGCAGCGATATCGCTCAGCTGATTAAGGTCCTCGTTGAGATCTCGAAGGGTATTGAGCAAAAGCTTTCACGCGCAGGCCAAGGGCAACGGCAAGCGTTTGCAGCACGTGTGAAATCACTGATGGAAGATGTACCAAACCTGCCGAATTTCAGCAGGTTCCACGACAGTTTCCGAGAAGACGCCGCCAGTGTGACGAGCGAAGGTGACATGCGATCGGCATTCTTCGGCGCCTATCGCGAAGATCAGTGTGAGCACGTCAAATTGTTCAGTTCCGACATCGATAAACGCCTGAAAGACGGGCCAGAACTGGTATCGGCCAATTTTGTGATTCCGTATCCTCCCGGGTTCCCCATCATGGTGCCCGGCCAGGTGATTACGGCTGAAACGATCGAGTTCATGCGCAAGCTGGATGTTAAGGAGATTCATGGCTTCAGTGCGTCACTCGGGCTGAAGTTGCTGAAACCGGCATTTCTCAAAGTATCTAGACTCCCAGGCAGGGGTGCTGTTGAAAACGGAAAGAAAACCAAGCGGCAAGCCGCAGCCTGAATGCACATCACATTCTTATTTGTCCAAGGAGGAAGGCAATGGCGACTGGAGCAGTCCGTCATCTCTCAGTAACTCTTGATCAACAACGAGAACTGGAAAAACTTAGTCCGTTCGAGTTAAAGGACAAGTTAATTCATCTCGCTGCCGATACCGCCCGCCAGAGCACGCAGATCATGTTAAACGCTGGCCGCGGTAACCCGAATTGGATCGCAACAACGCCTCGACAGGCTTTTTTCACCTTGGGCTCATTTGCGATAGAAGAATCGAAGCGGGTGTGGGACGAACCCGACCTCGGCGGAATGCCTCAAAAACCCGGCATCGCCAAACGCTTAAAGGAATTTCTCGACAAAAATCCTAATGCTCCCGGCCGAAGCTTGCTTCAAACCTCTATTGAGTATGCGGTTAGCGAGTTCAAGTTTGATCCCGACGCATTCGTCCACGAGTTGATTGACAGCATTGTTGGAGACCAATACCCCTGGCCCGATCGAATGCTGGTACACGCGGAACGCGTCGTACGAGCGTATCTGGCTAAAGAAATGTTCCCCGGTATAGAGTCGCCTGAGAACATTGATATCTTCGCCGTCGAGGGTGGCACTGCCGCGATGTGCTACATCTTCGACTCGCTCGTCGTTAATCACCTGCTATCTCCTGGGGACAAGGTTGCTCTCGCCGTTCCGACGTTTACGCCCTATATCGAAATTTGCCACCTCGATAAGTTTAACTTTGAAATTGTGGAGATCGATGCGAACGAGGTCTCCCCTCGTGACGGCCGCCATACCTGGCAATATCCCGATGCAGAAATCGACAAGCTGACCGACCCATCGATCAAGGCGCTGTTTTTCGTCAATCCCAGCAATCCTCCCTCCGTGGCGATGCGCGAAGACTCAATGCATCGGCTGGCCAAACTAATCCAAAGCAAACGTCCAGACCTTATTGTCGTTACCGACGATGTGTACGGAACCTTTGTGCCCGGATTCCGTTCTCTAATGGCTGAAGTTCCTCACAACACCGTTGGAGTGTATTCGTTCTCGAAATACTTCGGCTGCACTGGTTGGCGCCTTGGGGTGGTTGCGATTCATCAGGACAATATTTTTGATAAGGCAATTGCGAAGCTACCAGAGAATACTCGCAAAAAGCTGAATACCCGGTACAGTCCTCTCACCCTTCATCCCGAAAGCCTCAAGTTCATCGATCGAATGGTAGCTGATAGCCGATGTGTGGCGCTTAACCACACGGCGGGTCTGTCCCTTCCTCAACAGGTTCAGATGACATTGTTCTCGCTTTTCGCGCTCTGCGACAAGGGCGACCGATATAAAAAGCTTACGACGGAAATCGTCCAGCGCCGATTGAAAGCGCTGTGGAATGGAATGGGTTTGCCTCTTCCTGCGGATCCGAGTCGCGCCGGTTACTACGCCACCCTCGACATTATGGTTTGGGCCGAGAAGACCCATGGTCCGGCGTTCGTGGAATTCCTCAAGAACAACTATCACCCCTTTGATGTCCTGTTCGCCTTAGCAGAAAAGTTTTCAACCGTGCTTCTCAACGGCAGTGGCTTTGCTGGGCCGGATTGGTCCGTGCGAGTGTCGCTCGCTAATCTGCCGGACGAGGCCTACTCCCAAATCGGTGGGCAACTCGCGAAGGTGGTGGACAGAGCAGTGGAGGTTTGGAAAGAACAGAAGGCAGCTTGACTGCGGGCTGCAGGTTCGCAGCCTTGTGAAGCTCAATCCGTTGCGACACCAGTCCATGAAGGAGACACACGATGTTCCTATTCACCTGGTTTGCTGAAACTCTTCGACGCTATCCTGAGATTGCCATCTTCCTGGTGCTCGCATTGGGGTACTACTTCGGTAAGTTTACCTTCCGAGGTATCGGGTTGGGCTCAGTCACGGCCACGTTGCTGGCCGGTGTCCTGATCGGACAACTAGGCATCACTATCTCGACGCCTTTAAAGGCCTTTGTCTTTCTGATGTTCTTGTTTGCTGTTGGTTACGGCGTTGGGCCACAGTTCGTCCGCGGTGTGGCCAAAGACGGTGTCCCGCAGGCTGTCTTCTCGGTCGTGCAGTGCGCGTTCTGCTTGGTTGTTCCTTTCGTCATCGCCAAAATGGCGGGATACAACCTCGGTTATGCCGCGGGACTTTACTCAGGTTCGCAGACCATCTCCGCCGCGATGGGCCTGTCAACGGACGCGATTAATCGCCTCGGCCTTGCGGCCGATCAGGCGAAAGCGCTGCTCGATTCCATGCCTATTGCCTATGCCGTGAGCTACATGTTCGGCACGGTCGGGTCGGCGATTGTAATTGCTGTTCTCGGACCGGCGCTCCTCCGCATCAATCTGCCGGCGGCTTGCAAGGACTATGAAGCGACGCTGGGTGGCAGCAAGGAATTGGGCGGAGCCGGCTCTGCCTGGCACCGTTGGGAAATGCGGGCGTTTCGGATTCAACGCGGCGGTAAGGTTGTGGGTTTGCGCGCCGTTGAGGCCGAAGCGCTTTTGCCCGACGCGCGTATCTTCGTGCAACGCATACGGCGTAATGGTGTCCTTCAAGACGCCGCTGCCGACACGGTATTGCGGGAAGCTGATGTTGTGGCAGTCTCAGGAACGCGTGAAGCGCTAAC
>JBLNFC010000046.1:0-6299 GCA_050263355.1 Acidobacteriota bacterium | reverse complement strand
AGCGCGGTCGCTAACAGGATGACAGCAGCGAACAAATAAGTACGCATGGGGAAGCTCCTCAGTTTTGGGTGGCTTAGATCTTGCCGGCTCGAAGACAGGGTGCCGGTCCTCTTTATTGGTGCGGTATTGTGCAACTTGGCAGCCAACAAATGCAAGCTGACAATGCAGAAATTAGACCGTAAACACAGGATTTCGAGACTGCGGATAGAAATCAATTCCGATTGTCATAGATGTCTGCCCGTGTTGCGTATGGAAACTTGAATATTTCATTTTGCACGGGCTTCCCGCGGACATCGGCCACAATGAGAATTGTGCGTCGGGAGACACGCTCAAACTGTCTAGTAATACGCCGGTACGCATCAGCGCTCAGAGACCATGGGCAACTCGATAAAGCTTGCCTCGCCGGGCGCGTGATAGATCCGCTGGACCGCTTTTCGATAGTCCCCTTGCTTCGCCCAGAAAATGTTTGGCACGAACGTTTGCGGATTGCGGTCATACAGCGGAAACCAACTCGATTGCACCTGCACCATGATGCGGTGACCGGGCAAGAAGACGTGATTCGCTGTCGGCAACGCGAACCGGTAAAGCAACGCCTTGTTGGCTGCGATTGGTTTCGCGGTCTCGAGACTCTCACGATAACGTCCGCGAAAAATATCTGCGGAAATCATGAGCTGGTAACCGCCCATTGCGGGTTGTGCGGCCACCTCGTCGGGGTAGACGTCTATCACCTTCACGATCCAGTCCGAGTCTGTGCCGCTAGTCGATGCCACTAGGTTGACTATGGGCTCACCGCTGATCTTCACCGGCGCGGTGAGCACGTCGGATGTGAAAACAGCAACGTCAGGACGGCTCGATGCATGTCGCTGATCCTCCGCCAGCCATGAACTCCAATTGCTGCTGACAATGGGACGCGGCTGGAAGAGGACCGGCCTTGCAGGATCGGAAACGTACTCATCGAAATCCATGTCGCCAGACTTAGGCGCGGCAAAACTTAGTTTCGAGCCAGCCGCCAAGTACAGCGGCGTGCCTTTCACGGAGCAACCGCTCGCGCACCCGGCAGGCCAGGAGGGCAGCCGGCGCCACGTGTTCGTTCCAGTTTCGAACGAGGAGACTTGCGCGACATCGGCTTTGGCGGACCCGTCCTTCAGATACTGAGCAAGAAATGGGCGGAGGATGTTCTGCCTGAAGTAAAGAGCAGTGTCGCTCCCGAACTTCAAGGCCCCGAGGGTGCTGCCATCACCGATTTCCTGACCATGATGCCAAGGCCCCATCACCAGAAATACTTTGTCATTGTTCGTGTCTTTTGGCTTGATCGCCTTGTAGACGGCGATCGCGCCATAAATGTCCTCTTGATCCCATAGACTGTCGACCAGCATCACCGGGACTTTTAAAGGCTGGCTCGCCAGGATCTTATCCATGGCCTGGTTCTGCCAGAAGGCGTCGTAGCTGGGATGCTCCAGAAGCTTCCGCCAGAATCCAACTTGTTCCAGTTTGTGACGTCGCCCAAGTTCGCCCGCTGAACCCGCATTCATGAACATGTCGTAGTCGTCGGCATAACCGCTGGCCCATTTCACCTTGTTGTCCCGCGTTGCCTCCTGATCGTAGATATACGACATGCCCTGCTCGCGGAAGGCGCCGTTATGGAACCAGTCGTCTCCTTTCCAGCCATCGACCATGGGATTCATGGGCACTGCAACCTTAAGCGCGGGATGCGGATTGACTAGAGCCATCAGCGGCAGAAAGCCGTCATAGGAAATGCCGAGAATCCCAACTTTCCCGTTGCTTTCCGGGACGTTCTTGATCAACCACTCGATCGTGTCGTAGGTGTCAGTCGCATGGTCAACCGGCGTCGGATTGAGTGGCCCGTGCAAGGGCCGCGTCATCACGTAATCGCCTTCGGAACCGTACTTGCCGCGGATGTCCTGAACCACGCGGATGTAACCATCTTCGACGATCACGTCGGTCGCATTATCGTAGCCTTCCAGGATCGGACCCAGGTGAGTGCTCTCGGCATGGGTGGTCAGCTTGGTCGCGTCGTAGGGGGTGCGCGTCAGCAGGATGGCTGCGTTTTTCGCGCCCTTCGGCACAAGAATAATGGTGTGCAGCTTCACACCATCGCGCATCGGAATCATTACTTCGCGGCGAACGTAGTCGAAGATCTCGGTTGCGAGATCCAACTTGCTGGGAGTCTCGCTTGGGTAATCGGGATACATTGCCGCCGGCGGCGCACTCTGCGCGAAAAAGAATGGCGCGCTAAAAAGGCTGCTGTAAAGAGAAGTGACCAGGACTACTTTGCGAGTGACATGGGTCAGGTTCATAGAGTCCGGGATTATATCGCTGCATTCCTCCTGAACACGATTTTCGTGTCGCTCTAAGTTTGACAACCACTCTCAACCGCCGTGACCTGCCATTCGAGCCAATACCTGAAAAACAACTGCGAAGTCCGACTTCTCCCATCCCATTCCGCGTGCTGCCGTCAAAAATTCGTTGCTCACTGCGGTGGTCGGGACCGGAACGTTGTGCTTCCTCGCCAACTCCATTGCCAGAAGCACGTCTTTCTGCATCATGTTGACGTCGAACCACGCCTGCTCGGGTTGTTTGAGGACGAAAGGTCCACGATATTGAAGCATGGGCGATGCAACTGCGCTGTGAAGCATCACGTCAACAGCTGTATCTCGCGAGATACCACTCTTCTCCGCCAGTAACACACCTTCCGAGAATGCAAGCATTTGCACAGCGAGTTGCAAATTCAATGCGATCTTCAGAGCCAAGGCCAACCCGTTAGCGCCAACGTAGGTCACCTTCGGCCCAATATCCTGAAGGACGGGCTTCAATCTTTCGAACGTTTCCTGGCGGCCGCCAACCATGATGGAGAGTTTTCCCTGCTGTACTGTAAGCACGCTGCCCGAGACTGGGGCGTCAATCATGTCAGCGCCCCGCTCTCGAACGTGAGAAGCCAGCCGCCGGCTTATATCTGGACCCACAGTACTCATATCAACGCAATACTTTCCGCCACTAAGTCCAGCCAGTAAGCCGCTATCGCCCGCAGCAACCGACGTCAGAGCTTCCCCATTTGTGACCATGGTGAAGATCACGTCTGCCGCCGTCGCCACGTCACGAGGAGAATTCGCCCACTTCATACCGCGGTCAACCAGCCATTGTGCTTTGGCTCTGGTGCGGTTATAGCCGGTGACCTGATGGCCGCTCTCCAGCAAGCGGGCAGCGATATTGCCGCCCATTGCTCCAAGTCCAATGAAGCCTAGATTCGCCACTGCAGTCTCCTTAATTAAGAAAAAAGTTTCACCAAGCTCGCAAATTCGGCGCCTCGCCACTCCTGAGTAGGTCGATCTATGTTCTGTTTTGGAACCTACAAGGAACTGTCGGTCATTTTCGTAACGATACTTTTCGGACGGCTAAGTCGGCTGAAATTTATTTCGCCCACACGCGTGAGTCGCCGAATATAATCACTGGGTCAGAAATGCAGTCGTATCTCTAAGGAGAAATCTCAATCCACATGGCAAACTTATCAAAAGTGGTAAGCCACTTACGCGACGAGCGCGATCGGGTCGCCAAGGAATTGGAACGGCTCGATGAAGCGATTGCCGTTCTCGGCAAGCTCGAGGGGCGCGGCGGTAGGGGCTCAACACGCGGCACTGGTGTGAGACGCAGGTTATCTCCCGCCGCCCGGCGCCGAATTGCGCAAGCGCAAAGGGAACGCTGGGCTAAGTGGAAGCAGCAGCACAAGAAGGGCAACAAGGCTGCTTAACAGCGTGCTTCAAGCTATGGTGAGGAGCGTTGCGTAAGAAGTTTAAACGACTCTACTTATGCATCTACCGCGAAACTGGTCCAGTTCTACTTCGGTTTTTCTCGACACTTACTCGGGGAGACTTCGAAGGGAACTGGATTATTTTTGCGCTTTGTCGTGTGTTGGCACCCGTTCCTTGCCGGATGGCTGCATCGGGCGGAACTGATCGCCCCCCTCGCGCGGATCGGTAGCGTTTGCGCCCGCGCACGAGTGGCTTTAAAGCAGCAATTGCTTCGTCGAGCTCTTTGCGTTCTTTTCTCAACTCGGCTAAGACACGCTTGATGTTCAATGCGCCCCCAGGTGAGTCCGTGCATGCTTACCACGGAATCCACGCTTCCAAACAGACTTTTCGGTTTTGTTCTGCTTTTGGAACAAGCCTGCTAACTATCTGAGCTGAAGCACTTCAATCTGTGAGCACCGCACTTTGACGAGTAGCACGTCCCTCAGCTAATTTCCATCCCTGATTCGTGAGGTGGCCGGTTCGTCGCTTTCAGCCGCGAGCGGATTTGTCCTGATTGCGGGGTGGCTGGTGAGGGTTATCAGCATCGGTGAAGTCCTCTGGGACGTTTTCGGAGAGGAAGAACACCTCGGGGGAGCCCCTTTCAATTTCGCGGCCCATTTGAAGCGCTTAGGGCACGAGGTTGCCTTTATCAGTGGGGTAGGTGAGGACCAGCGGGGAGACCGGATTCTGTCCCGCATGTCCGAGATGGCTCTCTCCACGGAGTACGTTGTACGCGAGCCTCGCTATCCGACCGGCACGGTTACCGTCGCGCTATCTGAGACTGGACAGCCCAGTTTCACCATTAATCGCCCAGCAGCCTACGACTTTCCGCGACTCAGTGCCTCGCAGATGAAGAACCTGTTCTCGGCTCGAGTGGACTGGATTTATTTCGGCACGCTGATGCAGATGAGCCGCGAGGCGCGCCAGCTTACTCAGCGACTGCTTTCCAGCAACAGGAACGTAGAGAGATTCTATGACGTTAATTTGCGTCCCGATTCCTATGACCCGCCTCTGGTCCGCGATCTGGTGGCACACGCCAGCGTGGTCAAGCTCAATGACACTGAAGTGCCGCAGGTTGCAGCCATGGTGGGCAAGCCCCACAGCTCACTGGAAGATTTTTGCCGCACTTATGCCCGCACATTCGGATGGAAGGCAGTTTGTGTTACAACCGGAGCCCAAGGCTGTGTTGCTTTGATTGGCGAAGAGTTCGTGCAGGCAAAAGGATACTCGGTGCACGTTGCCGATACAGTGGGCGCGGGCGATGCCTTTGCCGCCGCTTTTCTGCATGGCTTGTGGCAGGGATGGACACCCTCACAGGTCGCTGATTTCGCCAATCGCGTGGGAGCGTTGGTCGCGAGTCGAACCGGGGCTATACCGATGTGGACTCTGGATGAGGTACGCGCGCTTAAAGAGTTCGGGGAGACAGCATGAAGCTGAACACCTACCTGGCTCGCAGCACAGTCGTTGCTGCTCTTGGCGGGTTGCTTTTTGGCTTCGATACAGCCGTAATCTCCGGCACTACGGCGGCTCTGACCGAGATATACCACCTTACTCCAGAGCGGCTGGGCGTCACAGTGGCCAGCGCTATCTGGGGGACGATCGTAGGCGCGATGCTGGCGGGCTACCCCGGCGAACGGTTTGGCCGCCGCGACAGCCTCCGCATTATGGCTGTTTTGTACCTGGTCTCTGCGCTCGGTTGCGCGCTGGCCTGGGATTGGCATTCTTTGCTCGTCTTCCGCTTCATCGGAGGATTAGGCGTCGGCGGGTCGTCGGTTCTGGGACCTATGTATATCGCCGAGATAGCTCCAGCGAAATGGCGCGGCAGGCTGGTGGGATTGTTCCAGTTCAATGTTGTATTCGGAATCCTGCTCGCATACTTCTCGAATTATTGCGTGACTCTCGCGCACCTTGGAAATGCGGAGTGGCGCTGGGAATTCGGCGTCGCTGCTCTACCCGCAGCACTATTCCTCGCATTGCTGTTTGTCATCCCGCGGAGTCCCCGTTGGTTAGTCAAGAAAGGCAGGATTGCCGAGGCCAGGACAGTTCTGGAATTGACCGGAGATGAGACTTACGAGCAGGACTTACAAGAGATCGCCCAATCCGTTCACCTCGAACAGAGCCAAACAGAAGAGAAGCTTTTCTCGCGCAAGTATGCCCTGCCCATCTTTCTTGCCGTGAGCATCGGCATGTTCAATCAACTCTCCGGCATTAACGCCATTCTCTATTACTTGAACGACATTTTCGCGCACGCGGGCTTCAGCAAGGTGTCGGGAAACCTGCAAGCCGTGGCGGTGGGCGGGACAAATCTTCTGTTTACGATGATTGCCATGTCGGTCATCGACCGCATAGGACGTAAAAGGCTCCTTCTTATTGGCTCGGTCGGAACGGCGATATGCCTGGCGGGGGTGGCGGCCATCTTCTTCGCTCACCAACATGAAAAGCTGCTGGTCTGGCTCCTTATCGGCTTCATAGCCTCCTTTGCCTTTTCTCAAG
>JBLNFC010000045.1:0-4854 GCA_050263355.1 Acidobacteriota bacterium | reverse complement strand
CGCACTGAGTACCACAGGAACTGCCTTTCGCTTTGCACTCTGCCGCACCAGCTGAATCGGGTTGCGCTCGCAGATTTCATATCGCATCCCGTGATTGAAGACTACGCTCATGAGATTTCGGATTTTGGCGCAGCTTGATCTCGCCAAGGGCAAGGATCTCAACCAAAGCTCCACCTCTCCAGCGTTGACGCGTGCCAGGGGATACTCTTCCCAGCGCGGCAGTATCCACTTATTGAGATAACCCTCGTACGTGCCGTCTGCGCCTGGTTCACGCCATCTGAACTCCCAAACATCCGGTCCGCGTTGCCGCTCTGCTCGTATCAAGCTTCCGTTTTGCATGGAGATCCCTTCTGTTAGGCATGGTTTGCCCGCAGGCACAATCCAGGCACAAATTGTGTTCCCGACCGTCAGAAATACGCGATAAAGCTGGGGGACCGAGCAAGGTTATTGCTTTGCTGCGGAGATAAGCTGATTTGGGTAGCCGTAGATAAGCTCTGGTTTTTCTTGCTGAATCTCGGTGGTCTACGCAGGCGGTTCCCGTTCAGAAGCGACCTGAGGTAGGTAAGCACAGTCAGAAGATAAACTTTACCGCCAAGACGATTTGCCGATTGCCTTTGAAGCTGGCTGTCACTCCTGGGACTAGCTGGCTGTCGCTCCGAGTGAAAGTAGATGCGTTCACATCGTTTGTTCCGGCGTTTATATACAGGTTCGGATGATTGAACAGATTGTAGAATTCCACCCGGAACTGCAATTTCATCCCGTCTCTTGGTAGGAGAATATTTTTGAGAAGTGCGGTGTCCTGATAATAGAGTCCGGGCTGGCGAAATGTGTTGCGCGGAAGGATGCCGTCGAACGGTCCATTGACGGAGATTTCACAAGCGAACGGTGTGGTGTTTGCGATGCATTTGCCATTCGCAGGATCGTAAACCTGGTTGATCGGAAGATAGAGGAAGGTGTTTGGCGAAACGGCATCGGGAATCAAAGGGCCGACGCGAGGGACAGTGCCGGTAAGCCTCGGCCGCGTCCTCTCTTCTCTAAAGTCGGGGACGCCCGTATCACCAATGGTAAAGGGCTGACCTGTTTGATAACTCAGAAGTCCGCTGATCTCCCACCCTCCCATCAGATAGCGCATCTTCCATTGTTTCGAGGTCTTGCCCAGCGGGAATTCCCAGATCCAGCGAGCAGCAATTCGGTGTCGCACATCAAAGTCGGAGGATCCGCGGTCAGCACTTGGGTTAAAGGCATCTAGGAAATTCCCGCCCACTTCTGTGACGGAGGCACTGAGAGCGCTCACGCTCGAGTTATCGACCGAATGACTCCACGTGTAGTTGACACCAAACACAGCTCCCCAAACGCTTCGGGTATCCAGTCTGAGCTCAAGTGCTGCGAAACTGGAATGGCTGCCGTTCGAACGGACCCTGAGATCCGTGAGATCCGGGTTAAGTTCCGGGCAGCTCTTATAGTAAGGGCCAAGCGACGTGATTCCATCCGCAGCAAGCCTGGTGGTTATGCAGCTAGGGTCCAGCAAGCCGCCACTGCCGAGACGATTGGGTCGATAAGTGGAATAGAGTCGACTCCCGCTCGAGCCGAGGTAGGATGCTCCAATAACGAATTTTTTGAGTTCGCGCTCGATCGTCCCATTCCACGACAGCGTATAGGCAGATCGGATGTCTGGGTCAATGGAGCTCGTATCGCTCTTACTCATCTGGAGGGAGGTGTTCGGGAAAGCCGCATACTGGTTGTCCACCAGCTCGGCCGTAACTGGAACGTCTTCCAGTACCGTGAGGCTGTAGCTTGGCGGATTAAGAAAAGTTCGAAACAACTCCCAGCCCACATGCCGGTCATAGAAAACCCCGGCTCCGGCGCGAACGACAGTCTTTCCGTCCCCGAACAAGTCGAACGCAATACCGAGACGCGGTGCAAAATTCCTGTAGTCCGGACGATAAAATCGACCGCGTAGACTGCCGGGTGCGTCTATCGTGCGCAAGATCGTGCCTTTCGCAATTCGCTCCAGGTAACTACTCTCGGATGCAAAATAGAAATTGGAATCCAGCCGATGTTCCGAGCCGGGGCTGTGCAAGACGCCGAAATATTCCCAGCGCAGTCCCGGTGTAAGAGTGAGCCTCGGCGTCACTTTCCAGATATCCGTCAAGAACAATCCAGGTTCGTTGTAGTGGAAATGGTGCTTAAAGCTGGGTGGCCCGAACGGCGGATCTACAAATTCTCCCGGAAAATGCCCTTTGGGGTTCACAGCAATGGAATAGAAACTGACAACACCGTTCACAAACGCTTGGGTATCAGGAAAGGTTGCGTCCGCGACTTGGCCCACAGCGAACCCGAGGCTGTAGTTTTGGCGCAGGTGTACGAACTGGCCGCCAAACTTAAGAGTGTGATGTCCGTGTGCCCACGTCACGGCTTGAAAGACTTGGTAGAAATTCTGTGGTCCGCCGTTTCCTGCAGTACCAGACGGCAGTATCACTCCCGGCTCACTTGGAAGGGAAAAGGCGGGAATGGGCAGTTCGGGGGCGGAGGGGTTGTCACCGCCGAAGCGTTCGGGATCTCCGACGATGCGGCTGTAAACAATTCGAGACTCCGTCGCTACGCGTGGTGTCCAGGTGCCAATCAGGTTGAGGGCAATGTTCTGGTTTCGGGCGGTTAGTGGTACGTCCAGCTGGCTCGAATAGGGCTGAATGACAGTTGCGAACACATGCTTGTCTTCGAAAGCATAGCGAGCGAACGCTTGCATCTTTGAATTGACAACCCAATCCAAGCGGCCAGTGGCCAGAACCGTATTTTGCGGAGGACCTGCTCCCGCATCCTGGGGGCCGACGCGTGACGTGGACGCAAAAGCCGGAACAGTCACGAGTCCCGCTGACGTACCCGAACCACAAGTTGCACCGAAAGGACAAACCGTTGCATTCCGAACGTTTGTAGGAGACAGATCCCCGGGCAACGGGAATCTCTGGAAGATGGCCTCGGTTCCCGGAGCACTGATCGAAAGTAGTTGCGGCGTCGGTACGAAGAAACTGGTGGTGGTGCTGCTGCGCACGAGGATCGGTTCCACGGAAGCAAAGAAGAAAAGCTTACCATGCCGAATCGGACCACCAAGCGTTCCTCCGAATTGGTCACGGTTGAAGACCGGGCGTGGAAACCCATTGGCATTATTGTTGTAGGTGTTGGCCGATAAGACCGAGTTGCGGATGTAATCATAGAGTGAGCCGTGGAACTGGTTCGTGCCGGCTTTGGTGACGATGTTGGCGGTGAATCCTGAGTTGCGGCCGTATTCGGCACTGTAGTGGTTCGTCTGCACCGTGAACTCTTCTACGGAGTCAAGGGGAACGTTCTGTCCCGGCGCGGACATCAACGTGTCATTGTTCTCGCTGCCGTCGAGAAGATAGTTGGCGCTTTGTGTACGACCGCCATTCACCGCAAACCCTACACCCAAAGCGTCGTTCGACAGAGTCGCTCCCGGTATCAACGCGATGAAGTCATAAGGGCTGCGTGTCAGGGAGGGAAGCTCGGACATTTCATGTGGATTAATTGTGCGGCCGAGGTCCGCATTTTCCGTTTGCACGGCAACGCCGTTTTCACCGAAGACATTGACTGAGTGACGCAATGCCTGGATCTGCAATGTCAGATCCGCACGCACCGGGGTGGCCACCACTACTTCTACGCTCACCGTGGTTGGGGCGAAACGGGCCGCTTCGATGCGGAGCGTAAATCTACCGGGAGGTACTAGTCGGAACTCATATTCGCCGTGTGAATTTGTCGTTGTGCGACGCTCGAAGCCCTGCTCGCCACTGTGCAGGATTATGACTCCGCCTACAATTACTGCCTGCTGGGAATCAGTCACTCGTCCGAGCACGGTGCCCGTGAAGGTCTGGCCCCACGTTGCCGCGACCAGAAGGAAAAAAACTGGGCAATAGAACGCTAGTCGATTCGCAGACAAGCCGCGGCGCGCGGCATCGCTGACGAGATAATTCATGCTTCTACAGCCTCTTGTTTCGTCTGACGTCGCCCCCCCGAGCTTCGGATAGCTAAGTCAACGCTATTCTCACACCTTAGCCAGCATCTCCAGCACACACGAAGGTAGCCCAAGGGGGCTTTTGAACCATTGAGCGCTCAAGAGTTCACCCTGCTACAGAGAATCCCTCAACGATCCCTCCGCGAAAAGTCGCGAAAAGATGAACTCAGGCCTACATTGAATTTGTCTCACCGTGGAGCTTTCTCCTATCCCTAGAACACTGGACAAGACTGATGTGGTTTAAGCCGTGCCTCCAGTGTCTTAAAGCGTGGATCTGATCGGAGGCTATCAAACCCAGGATCAGAGATCTTTGGATCATCCTCTGGCTTCGCTTTTTCGAGCCAAGCGATGGCGGCGCGCTTCTCGCCCAGACGCGAATAGATGAGGGCAATCATGTTCGGAGCCACATACCTTTGCTTCGACATTCGCTGCAGTTGGCGGATCGTACTCAATGCTTCTTGTCTTTTGCCCCAGCGCGCATACGCTTCTCCCAGATCTGCCAGCCTCGCTGCTGTCTTGTCTAGCGAAATCGCCTTCTGCATCTCACTCACGGCTTGCCTGTATTGCTGCTTCCGGGCATATGCCATTCCAAGCCGTGCATGTGCCGGGGCATAGTTCAGATCGAGTTCTAGTGTCTTCTGAAGCTGCGCGATAGCTTCATCGGTGCGTCCCGCCTGAATCAAGTAGAGCCCAAGGTCTGCGTTGGTTATCAGAGCGAGTGGGTCATGCTCTAGTACTCTTCTTTTTTCGGCAATGGCTTCGTCCGTTTGTCCTATTCCAAGCAGATAATACGAGTGGTAGTCGAGCGCCCTCATGTCGCCACGGCTCAG
>JBLNFC010000044.1:0-3346 GCA_050263355.1 Acidobacteriota bacterium | reverse complement strand
GACGAGCAGCCCTTCTGGGTGTTGGCTCGCCGGGGCCACGGCTCCAACCGGCTTTTTGTGGCGTTGTTCCGAAACTGCGTCACGGGCCTGTTCGGGGGTCAGGGCTAGCTGGCCCGCGAAGTGCTGCATGTCGAACTGCCCCTCTCCCACGTACGTCATGTAGAGTTCGCAGCGATACAGTTCACTGAGGGCGCGTGCAACTGGAATGGCTGTGCGGGATTTCTCATAATTGTCCAGCGGAAGGACGATGCTCTTGATCGAGAAATCAGACTGGCCTTGTTCAGCTTGGATCGCGCTATTCCAATCGGGTGACGCTGCAGTCATAAATCTCCTTTGCTGCTCGGGTGAGCCATTCGCCAAGATGCCCAGCCCGATTCGGTCCTTTCCGCCACATACTCGTGTCCAGGGGTTACGATAATTTCCGATCCACCTTCCAGTCGCAGCTGGAATGGCTCGGTGCCTGCCGCGTCTACTTGCACGGATTCATGTTCGATCGAGATTTGTAGTTTGCGTCCTCGCCATTCGATCGGAAACGACAGTCGCCGCCAGTGCGGCAAGAGCCTGGGCGCGAGGCTGAGGCCATCGCAATGTGTTTTGAATCCGGCAAAGCCGAACACAATGGCCTGCCACAAGCCTCCGAGTGCGGCAGCGTGCACGCCGGCCGCCGCATTGCCCATATTGTTACCGAGATCGATTTCGGCCGCCTGCTTCAGGTATGACTCGGCACGTTCATTGTCGCCAATTCGAGCCGCAATCAGAGCGTGGATCGAAGGACTAAGAGAGCTACCGTGCCCAGTCCGCAATTCGTAGTAACGAAAATTGGCTGCGGCCACGTCCGCGCCAAGCTCATCCCACAGCAGAAAAGTTGCTAAGACCACGTCAGCCTGTTTAACGATGTTAGTTTCTTGAATGCGTTCGTGTCCGAGTATGGTGTCCATGGCTGCAGAACGTGGCTCATAGCGCTTCAGATCAATGGGTTCTTTGTTGAAATAACCAGTGAACTGCTCGTACAGAAGAGTTTTGCTGTCGAAGGCAATGAACATGGCCGCCGCGAGGTTTTGCCACTCGCTTACTTCTGCATCCGCCAATTGGAGCTGAGCCGCGAGGTCGTGCCAGCGCTCCGGCCAATGTTCCTGCAGCAACTTGGCGGTCTCGGCCCCGCGGCGCAGGTTCCAGGCAGCCATCAGATTGGTGTACGCGTCATCGTCAACGTCCTCGTGATACTCGTCCGGACCAATTACGTGACGGATGTGATAAAGACCGTCATTCTCAATGGTGCCTCTGCTGGCCCAAAAACGGGCCGTCTCGAGCATGATCTCCGCGCCATATCTCAAAAAGAAGTCATCATCGCCGGTGTTCTGCCAGTACTGCCATATCGCAAATGCGATGTCCGCCGTAACATGGACCTCGATCTCACCATTAAGGATTTTCAGGATCTCTCCGTTGGGGGCAATGACCGCCTTAGGCGTGGTTTCATCCCCTGTATCGGCGGATTCCCAGGGATACATCGCGCCGCGAAATCCGGAGGTGAGCGCCTTGTTTCGCGCCGCATCCAAGGTGTTGTAGCGGTATTCGAGAAGCGCGCGCGCTGCCCTTGGGTGGGTGAAGATAAAGAACGGAAGCATATAGGTTTCCGTGTCCCAGAACACGTGCCCTTTGTAGCCAGGGCCAGAGAGCGTGCGGGCGCCAATGGAAACGCGGCCATCGTCCGGGTTGGCCGCGCTGATCAAGTGATAGGCAGCAAAACGCAATGCTCGCTGCAGTGACTCGTCGCCTTCAATCTCGATGTCCGCAGCTTTCCACCGTGATTCCCAGGCCGACACGTGCGCCCAAACCGCCGAGTCAATGCCTTTCGGAACAACATCCGCGAGGTGGTCCATGGACCTCTTGAATGGATCGCCGCCGTCGCGAGAAGTGAAGACAGACACGATGCGATGTAGATGGCATTGCATCCCAGCTTCGAGTTCGATGTCGCAATGCTCCATGATCTTGCCTGGGTCCATGCGCATCGTGCGGCAGCCTGCGCCAGGCGCGGAATGCAGCAGTTGGCTTGTCAGGCCGAAAGCTACCGTGGTATCTCTGCCTGGCACGACCAATCCCAAAGGCAGGACATTGGGGCGAGCCGAATCTCTGCGCGCTCTCCATTCGGGTGCCAACACCGAAACGGCTCTATCCGCCTCCATCGAGCTCTCAAACCGGATCACCGAATTATGGTTTTCTGGGGTAAGACTGACCGAGTGCAGCAGGAGATGGCGATCCGGCAACGACGCTAATCGGAATGCCACAACTCGGGTGATTCTTCCGGCAGGATCGCGGTGGCGCCATTCGCGCCAAAGTATTCCGCGCCGGAAATCCAGGATGCGACGGTGCTCCAGCACATCCCCTTGCTGCATGCTGAGAGGCTCGCGGTTAATCCAAATTCTTACGCCTGTCCAGTCAGGCAACACCATCAACTCCGGAACCGAACCTGGAGTATCGAATTGTTCAAACACTCCGGCTACGAAAGTTGCGGGCGCAGAAAGTGGACTCCCCTCCGCCAACGATCCGCGATTGCCAACGTAACCATTGGCAATTGCAAACAGCGACTCGGTCTCATGCTCACGTGCAAGAGTGAATCCCTCATCGATGAGCAACCACTGTGGATCGCTGGTACGAAGTTGGCTGGGCTGAACAGCTGCCTCACTGTCCTGCACCTGCTGCAACTCTTCCTGAAACAAGTTACTCTCGCGTTGCAGATCAAACGGCGACAACGAACGATTCATGTACCACTCCAGCTTGGCTGCCGAAGGCTAAGATGCTGACATAATGACTACGACACCCCAATAGATGCACTGTCCCACTGCTTGGTTCGGTTGCCGAGCGGATTTTGCTCCGAGAATCTACCAAGGACACGTTCGATCCGAAGCAGAACTTAAACCTTAGAAGATTCTCAATGTTCAAAACGCTGGCCATTGATATTGAGTGCGATATATCCACCGATTTGTACTTTGGCCTGTCCTCGAATGGTGCACTCACTTTAATTTGAGCTTCTGGATACGCTGTCCCCGTACGCATTTATCAGCTGGTCCTTGACGTTCGAGGCTGCAAGCGGGATCATGCCGTGGGCGTTTGGGCCGTTTTTTGTAACCCATCGTGCCTTTCCTCATGTAAAACGGAGAAAATTCTTAAACGGAACCTGTGCGCCGCAATGCTTGAGCGCTGCTCACTCTCACTCCGACAAAGCAATAAGAGGGGCTGACCGGACGATCTAAAAATCTCAGGAGACCTAATGAAAAAAGATTCCTTTTCACGTCGTGAGTTTCTCGGCATGGGGGCAGCTGTCGGGGGAGCGACACTGGCCGCGAAA
>JBLNFC010000043.1:0-5589 GCA_050263355.1 Acidobacteriota bacterium | reverse complement strand
ATCGGGACGTAGATATACGCCTCGAGAGTGCCGGGCTTATCGACGGTTGTAAGCATGGTGGTGGTCGTGACCCGGTCGCCCACGTGAACCGGGATGTCGCCGACAATGCCACTGGAAGGGGCTTCGACTTTGTAATATTTCAGTTGGACCTGCTGCTCTGCGACTTGAGCATTGAGCGACTCCAGCTGAGCACGGGCGGCATCCAATGCCGCCTTCGAGCGGTCGAGTTCCTGCTTGCTGACAACCCCCGCCGAATGCAACCCGCTGGTGCGTTGGTACTCCTGCTCGGCCCACCTGAGATTCGCTTCCTGAGCTGCGCGATTGCTCCGCTGGCTCGTTACCGTTGCTTCCTGTTTCAAAGGATCAATTTCGAGGAGGGGAGTGCCGGTCTCGACCCGGTCACCGGAATGAACATAAATCTGGCGAATGTGACCCTCGACCTGCGGCATGATGACAGCCGAGTTGCGGGATTTGAGGGTTGCCACGTACTCCGTCGTCTCATCGACCGGAACGTTGCGGGCAATTTGAACTCGCACCGGCATTGCCTGTGGACCTTCGGCGTGTGCGCTGGGATCACCGCGCGACCTGCATGCTGTCGTCACGGTGGCGATGGCAATTGCGGCCAGTAGCGTCAATGCCCTGAAAGCCCGGATTGTTCTCATACCCACGACGCGAGACTCTCGAATATCCGCAACAAGTTACCACGCGTATGCAAGAGCGGGCGAGTAGCTTTGTCACATGCTCGTTTGACGCATAGCCTTGACCCCGATAGAGAGTATATGCACATAGCTTTGTGCCTGAACCATCTTCACTCCGTACACGATCTCTGATCTGCAGCGTTCGCCTTGGTTGCGGGTTCGCGACCCTGTTACATTGACAGGCATGAAGCCTGTTCGCAGCTTTGCCAGCGACAATAATGCTGGTGTTCATCCTGAAATTCTGGCGGCCCTCGGTAACGCCAACCATGGCCACACGGTTGGTTATGGTGATGACGCCTACACCGCCTCAGCCGTCGAAAAATTTCGAGAGCACTTCGGGGCTGACGCGGAAGTCTTCTTTGTTTTCAACGGCACCGCCGCCAATGTCCTCAGCTTGCAGGCAATGACACGCCCCTATCACGCTGTCGTGTGCACCGACGTCGCTCACATTCACACCGACGAGTGTGGCGCTCCCGAGAGGTTTACTGGCTGCAAGCTGATCACGCTCCCGAGTACTGACGGCAAGCTCACGGTGCAGGCGGTCCGCTCCGTCTATCACGGGATCGGCGACGAGCATCACGTGCAGCCGAAGGTCGTAGCTATCACGCAAGCCACAGAGACCGGCCGTGTCTATCAGCCCTCGGAAATCAAAGCGCTCGCGGAATTCGCGCATAAACACGATATGTTCGTGCACATGGACGGGGCCCGGCTGGCCAACGCTGCCGCCGCTCTGAATCAGAATCTTCGCCAGGCAACGCGCGACTTAGGCGTAGACATTCTCTCTTTTGGGGGCACAAAAAACGGGCTGATGGGTGGCGAGGCCGTCGTATTCCTCAACCCCGCGCTTGCCGAGAATTTCAAGTTCATTCGAAAGCAGGCCATGCAACTCGCCTCCAAAATGCGTTTTATCGCCGTCCAGTTCGAGACTCTGCTCACCGGCGATTTCTGGCTCAAGGGCGCCCGTCATGCCAATGCAATGGCCAGGTTGCTGGAAGCGGAGGTCAGGAAAATCGAAGCGCTGAAAATCGCATACCCGGTCGAAGCGAATGGCGTCTTCGTCATCGTCCCGCGGAAGGCAATCGAACCTATTCGGGAGCGGTACTTTTTTTATGTGTGGAACGAAGAAACATCCGTCGTGCGCTGGATGTGTTCCTTCGATACAACGGAAGACGATGTGCGGGAGTTCACTAATTTTGTGCGAGAGTGCCTCAGGTGAAGATCAGGATTCACCCTCTCCCAAAATCTTGCCCAGTGTTGGCTTATGCTTCTCGTCTGCTCGCTTCTTGCGATCAGGGACAAGTCGAGTTGGCGGCGGGCTGCCAATCTGTTCCCGGGCTGCTGCTTTCACCGCTTTGGTTGCGCGAAAGACTTTCTTTTTCCGCTTAGTCATCGGATCTTTGCAGGCGAAATTCTAGCCCATTGCCGTGCCATGCCGGCTTCGGCATATGCAATAATTAATGTTTGCAATGTGAGGCTGCTAGTGCCAAGAGCCTGGCGCCGAAAGCCTGTCTTATGGAAGAACGCGAGTTTTTCGACGAACGCACTGAGAAGAAGGCGGCAACCCTGAATTGTCCGCATTGTCATCAGTCTCAAGAATACGAACTGCTCTGGGTGGTCCGTACGAAAAAACGTCAGCTTGCCGGTCGTGCCGACGAGCGCGACCGCGCCCGCTTCGCCAAAGCGCGCTCATACATGCTGCGCAAGGACGATATGCTGATGTGCAAGAACATGCGTTGCCGTAAGCGATTCGAAGTCTCTGGTGTCCAATCCGTGGCGTTTCTGGATTGAATCTGTCCGAATCAGCCTGTCTCGCGACCGCACTTCCTCGCTACCCGCTCGTGATTTATACTAACCAGTTTTCTCCTTCCCTCCTGACGCGCTAGAGGGCTGGGCTGTGAGGAGTCGCCTGTGAAAATTCTGGTGTGCATGAAGCAAGTCCCGCAGAAAGATGCTCCCCTCAAGCTGAACGAAAGCGGCGCTTGGATCCGCGAGGATGTTTCCTACGAGGTGAACGAGCCCGACGCCTACGCGCTGGAGGAAGCTTTGCGACAGAAGGAGAAGCACGGCGGCGAAGTCGTTGTGATCACTTCCGGACCTGCCCGTGCTGCCCAGGTGCTGCGGGAAGCGCTTGCCAAGGGAGCGGACCGCGCCATTCACCTCGAGGACAA
The DNA here is from genome assembly GCA_050263355.1 of Acidobacteriota bacterium. Lineage (GTDB taxonomy): Bacteria > Acidobacteriota > Terriglobia > Terriglobales > Acidobacteriaceae > Gp1-AA122. Next base: position 2,723 of record JBLNFC010000043.1, on the reverse strand, counting down.
TGCTTTTGTCACCTTTGACGCACTCAACACTGCCAAGGCCTTTGCGGCCGCCATCAAGGACGAGAAGTTCGACCTGATTTTCACCGGGCTACAGTCGGATGATTATGGCTACGCGCAAACCGGTGTCATCCTGGCTGAGTTGCTGGGCTGGCCACACGCGACCATCATCATGCAGATTGAGAAGAGCGACTCCGGTATTCGCGTGAAGCGGGAACTCGAAGCCGGATACTTCCAGTTTGTCGACATGCCGCTTCCCGCTGTTCTCACCATACAATCCGGCATCAACAAGCTTCGCTATGCCACGCTCATTGGCATTAAGCAAGCCAAGAACAAGCCGATGCGCAAGGTGACACTCGGCGAAGTACAGTCAGCCGTGGGCAGCAACTCACAAAAAATCGAACGGCTTTATATTCCGCAGAAAACCAAGAACACAGAATTCATCGAAGGACCTCCCGGCGAGGTCGCGAAGAAATTAGTTGAAAAACTCCGTAACGAGGTGAGGGTCCTCTAGGGAGAACACTGTACGGCGTAGTGCCTCCAGGGATGTTACTTCAGCTGTTAGCGCTGCATCCTAAGAGCACTATGGCGGAGTTGAATCACGATCGCATTCTGCAAGAAGCAGCATCTCTTGAGGAACTTCGCAAGGGCGGAGTTTGGAAGACGGTTGGCAAGGTTCTACTCTGGGTCGAGCTGATTCCGCTTATGTTTCTGTACATGTCATTGCGCGCCGGTTCGCAGCTTATCCTCTGGTGGGCCATTATCGAAGGATTGCTGGGGCTTGCATTGTACATACTTGGCAGCCGAAGAAGGGCTCGAGCGCTGGCTAGCCTTGGAGTAGTCTCGCCGCGGGGACCGAGTCCAGAGTTGGAGTACGAAGCCGAGCAAAAGCGAAGAGCCGGGTAAGGTGTTCGGGATCACTGAAAAGCTTTTTGCGGCCCGGCATACTGCTGCTGCCGAGAAATATATCTGCGGAGGCGAGTATGTCGGAACTAGCGGACAAAACTGAAACCGGTTCAACCCTGATGATCATCGGTCTGGCACTGTGGGTGACGGCGCTTCTGGTCGTGTTTTTTCTGCCGGCAGCGGTCAAGGTCGGTCACCACGGAACTTTTGCTTGGCTCCTCTCGATCCTGGTGTTGGCTGGCGTAGCATTAATGGCTCGCGGGCTGCGCCTTCGTGGCCGGGAAGAGTAACTGAGGGGTATTGCTTCGCATCGCGTACCAGGCACCTCGAACGACGTGTCATCGGCCCAACACTATAGAGCCGACATACTGATACCGAACCTGCTAGAGAACTGAGACCTAAAACTATGCCCGACAGCATTCTGGTTGTGGTTGAACAACGTGAGGGGAAACTGAACCGTGCCTCGTGGGAGACGCTCACTGCTGGACAAGCGCTCTCGTCCGAAACCGGTTGGCCCCTGGAAGCCGCGGTCGTCGGCAGTGGAATCGACGATATCGTCGGCGAGGTTGCTGGGAAGAAAGTCGCGAAGGTGTATGCGATCGAGTCACCTAAGCTCGCGCCCTATACGCCCGACGCCTTCGCCGTGGGTCTGAAGCAGTTCCTGTCACAGAAAGAGCCAAGGCTTGTGCTGATGCCTCACACTTACCAGGTGCGCGACTTCATCCCGAAACTTGCAACGTCGATGAATCGCACGACGGTCACCGATTGCATTGGCTATAAAAAGGACGGCGAAAGGCTCCTTTTCACTCGCCAGATGTTTCAAGGAAAGTTGGCGGCAGACGTGAGTTTCTCCTGCGATGCGCCCTGGTTCGTAACCTTCCAGAATGGCGCATTCCGCGGCGACAAGGTAGAAGCAGGTACAAGTCCCGCTCCCATCGAAGCCGTGAGCGTAGAAATTGCTGATGACGCTGTGCGCAACAAGCCTCAAGAAGTATTCAAGGAAGCCAAGCAGGCAGTTGATTTGACCCAAGCAGAAATCATCGTTGCCGTGGGGCGTGGCATCAAGGAGCAGAAGAACATCGAGATTGCGAAGCAACTGGCGGAAGCGATTGGAGGCGAGATCGCGGCGTCGCGTCCCATTTGCGACTCGGGTTGGTTGCCCATGGATCGTCAAATTGGGTCCTCGGGGCAGACAGTCGCTCCGAAGCTCTACCTCGCCCTTGGCATCAGCGGCGCCATTCAGCACATCGTTGGAATGAAGGGCGCGCGCACCATCATTGCTGTGAACAAGGACTCCGAAGCTCCCATCTTCGAGATTGCCGACTACGCGGTAGTCGGAAACTTGTTCGATGTTATCCCGCCTCTGGTTGAAGAGATCAAGAAGGCGAAGGCGGGAACCTAGTTTCGGGTTTCGAGTTTCAGGTTTCGGGTTTCGGGTGTGGGGTGTGGGGTGAAGAAAGGTTCCTTCACTTGAGTTACAGATATCAAGACCTTGTAGTTTGGCAGAAGTCAAGAGAACTCGCTGGGGCGGTCTATAGAGCCAGTCAGGGCTTTCCCGCTTCAGAGCTGTACGGGTTAACGTCTCAGGTTCGACGCGCGGCCGTTTCGGTGTCGTCCAACATCGCCGAAGGGCAGGGTCGCTTGAGAGTTGGGGAGTTCCGACACTTTCTCGGACAATCGCGCGGGTCCTTGTTCGAACTCGAAACGCAACTAGCCATCGCGTTTGATCTGGGCTTCTTAGATCAAGCTGAATTCAATAAACTTGGATCATACACAACCGAAGTACGGCGTCTTTTGAATGGCTTGCTTAATTCCTTGCG
>JBLNFC010000042.1:0-4477 GCA_050263355.1 Acidobacteriota bacterium | reverse complement strand
TAACCGGACATTCAGCTCTGGCCGGTAACCTGCACCTGGTCGGTCCTCTGCGGCAGCCCCGACAACTCACCGCAAAAGGAGACCTGACACAACTCGCTTTCAGCATCGAGAAGATCAGCTTAGAAAACGAAGGACCAGTCCAGTTCGAAGTGAAGGATCAGGTCCTCAACCTCGAACGCATGCGACTCCTCGGGGAAGGCACCGATATCGTGGCACACGGGACCATGCGTTTGGATGGAGATCAGGCGCTATCCTTACGAGCCGATGGGGCCCTCAATTTTAAGTTAGTTGAAAACTTTAGTCCCGACCTTTCCGCCAGCGGCATCATGCACGTGGGCGTCAACGTCGCTGGTACTCTCGCCAAGCCTTCTTTGTTGGGCAAAGTCCAGATTCACAACGCGTCGATTTCATCCATTGATCTTCCTAACGGATTCAGCAACATGAATGGCACGCTCGCGTTCAACCAGGATCGTCTCGATATCCAATCCGTTACCGCACAAGTCGGCGGCGGAAATGTGAATATCAACGGATACGTGACTTATAGCCCGGCCTTGACTTTCAATATCACTGCTGAAGGTCGCGACGTGCGGTTAAGACCGGCGGGAATCAGTGCGACATCGAATGCAGAACTACGACTCTCCGGAACAACATCTGACGCACTGCTTTCGGGCGACGTCACCATTGCGAAATTGAATGTTTCACCGGGGTTTGACTTTGCTCGCTACTTGGAGAGCACGAAGCAGGCAACCACTTTGCCGCAGTCGAATACGCTTCTGAACAAAGTGCGGCTCGACATCCACGTAGTAACCACCCCTGAACTACAGATGCAGTCTTCGCTGGCAAAGCTGTCGGGCGAAGCTGATCTGCACTTGCGTGGAACTATCGTGCGTCCAGTTGTGCTAGGCCGCGTCGACATTATGGAGGGTGAGGTCTCATTCAGTGGAACGAAATACCGCCTGGAGCGCGGCGAAGTCACCTTCACCGGACCTACTGGGGTAAAACCTACGCTTGACTTACAAGCGGCGACCCACGTTCGCGACTACGACATCACCTTGGGCGTGAATGGTACGCCAGACAAACTCAATTTCACCTATCGCTCCGAGCCGCCGCTTCCTTCCGCCGATATTGTGGCCCTGCTCGCGCTCGGCCGCACCCAGAATGAATCGGCGACGCTTTCGACTTCTTCTCAGACGGCCTTCAGCCAGGAAGCTTCCAATGTTATTTTGAACCAGGCATTGAATGCGACCCTTAACAATCGTGCTCAACGTCTGTTTGGGATCAGCAGCATCAAGGTTGACCCGCAGGGTCTTAATACCGAAACTACACCTACCCGCAGCGCCCCGGCGGTCACCATTGAACAGCAGATCTCGAACGACTTTACTCTGACCTACAGCACAGAAGTTTCGCAGGCCTCACAGCAAGTCATTCAGGCCGAGTACAACATTACTCGCAGCATATCTATCCGCGGAGTGCGCGACCAGAACGGCGTTGTCAGTTTTGATATTCGCCTGCGGCAAAGGCGAAAATAGCCAGACCACCGCAACTGACTTCCTGTCGACAAAGTTCTCCTCGAATGTTTTCTGACCTGCAACCCGAGGACGAGCGATTCGCCCATCAACGGCATCGCATGGTCGAAGCTCAGCTGAAGGGCCGAGGCATCCACGATGAACGAGTACTAGCGGCCATGGAGCACGTTCCGCGCCACGAGTTTGTTCCCCCCGAGTATCACGCGCAGACTTACGCGGATCATCCCATCCCCATCGGGCGGGGACAAACGATCTCGCAACCTTTTATTGTGGCGCTGATGCTTGAGCATCTCGATATTCAGCCGGACCACCGTGTACTCGAGATCGGAACCGGATCGGGCTACATGACCGCTTTGCTGGCGGAATTGGCTGGCACGGTATACAGCATTGAGCGACATCCATCATTGGCCGACTCAGCCCGAGCCCTGCTGTCGCGCTTGCACTATCCCAACGTTGAAGTGATTGCCGGCGATGGGAATCACGGATGGCCCGAGCACGCGCCCTTTGACAAAATTGTCGTCTCTGCCGCCGCAATGGATATCCCAGCGGCCCTGGTTGCGCAGTTAGGCGACGGAGGTCGCATGATCATTCCCGTCGGACCTCACGACGCCCAGCTCCTGAAATTACTCCGCAAGGAAGCAGGGAAGCAACTCGTAACCACGCTGGATGCCTGCCGTTTCGTGCCCCTGTTGAGCGGCGTCGATGCGAGCAGCGACTGATCGCATGTTACTCATTTAAAATATCGGTGTGCCTTTCCTGCGCAATCTGCAAATCACGCTGGAAATGATCAAGTGGGAGCACTCGATTTTCGCGCTTCCGTTTGCATTGTGCGGAGCGATGCTTGCCGCTGGTGGGCTTCCCACTGTCCACCAACTCACGTGGATCATTGTTGCTATGGTTGCGGCACGTTCCGCGGCAATGGCATTCAACCGGCTGGCGGACGTGACCATCGATGCGGCCAATCCCCGAACCCGGACACGCGCGCTACCAGCAGGAACGCTTACCCCGGCTTTTGTCACCAGCTTTGTACTGGTCTCGTGCTTGGTCTTCGTGATTGCCGCCTGGCAACTTAATCGGCTCGCCTTCTTACTCTCGCCCCTGGCTCTGGCGATTCTGCTCTTGTACTCGTATACCAAGCGTTTCACGCGTCTTTCGCACCTGGTGTTAGGCTTCGCGCTGGGAATCGCCCCGGCCGCCGCGTGGATTGCTATTCGCGGCTCGCTTGATCTCCGCATACTGTTTCTCACCGCGTCCGTGACCTTCTGGGTGGGTGGATTTGACGTGCTGTACAGCTGCCAGGATTGCGATTTCGATCGGGAGAACGGACTGCATTCGATTCCACGGCACGCAGGTATCCCAGCGGCACTCTGGGTAGCACGCAGCTTCCATCTTGTGATGTTGCTCTTGCTAGTCGCCCTGGTCGTTTCTTTCGGGTTGGGAAAACTTGCGATCCTGGGAGTGCTTGCGGTGGCTGCGCTGCTCAGCTACGAACATTCGCTGGTGTCAGCTCATGACTTAACCCGGTTGAACGCGGCATTTTTTACGATGAACGGCGTCATCTCCGTGGTGTTCTTCTTTTTTTTGGCAGGAGATTTGTTATTGCGGAGATGAAATCAGGCCTGTAACAAAGCGCAGGCCACGTCTCCCATACAATCGAAGAACGCAGCCTTCGCTTCGAATGTCACCGCTGACATTGAATCAGTTGTTACTTCTGTAGGGAACTAGCTGTGAGCAGCGGCGCTGGTCTTCTCGGCATAAATGGCAGTCGGAGCGTGCGCCATCAACTCATCCCAACATTCTGAATCACAGATTTCCAGGACCGAATCCAGGTTGGTGAGTTCGAGTAGTTGCCGCACGCGCGGGGACGGGGAAAGCACTTTCAATCGCATTCCAACTACCTGCGTCCATCCAGCCAGGAATGCGAGCAAGCCAAGCCCAGCGCCGTCGATGGTGAAGACCTCACTCATGTCGAGCATCACCACGTTGCCGTTCTGATGACAGAGGACCGCCTTTTTCAGGATGGCCACCTCTTCACCGGCGACAACTCGCCCAACGCACCGGAATATTGAAACATCGCCGCGATCTTGTCTGTTGACTACCAGCATGGCTTTAACCCCTTCCATCTTCTCTTATGTATCTTATGTACGTCGCCGCTATCTATTTGGTTTCATCTTTCTGATAGACGTTTGAAAGCTTGCGGGGTGAGCGGGGGACGCTTCCTTCAACTGCTTTCTATTGTGAAAGATGCACTGCGCGGGGCGTCACAGCATTAACCGCACTCAGTTTGCTATAGTTCGTGTCCCTACTTGTCACAAATTTGTAAAGTATTGTGAAATCTTTGAGGCCACCTGATGCGACTCTTTTTATCTTTCGTCCTGCTCATTCCTTTCTGTTCCGTGCTCGCACAACAAGCAACCTCGCCCGCGCCGTTGAATCTTATGCCGCTGCCCTCGAATTACCAGGCTGGCAACGGACAGCTCCCCATAGATCAGTCGTTCTCAGTTTCATTGAGTGGCTACAAAGAAGCGCGCATCGACAGCGCCGTGCGGCGCTTTCTCGAAAATATTTCCCGCCGCACTGGAATAGTGCTGACGAACCGCAGTGCGATGGGGGATTCCGCCGCGCGCTTGACCATCCAAACCGATCACGGCAGTAAGCCCGTGCAGGAACCGGGCGAAGACGAATCGTATTCTCTGGAAATTACTACCTCGGGAGCGAAGCTCAGCGCTCCGACGCCGCTGGGAACTCTTCACGGCTTGCAAACTTTCCTGCAACTGATCGAATCGACGCCCGCGGGCTTTGCTGTCCCGGTTGTCACCATCCATGACACGCCTCGATTTGTCTGGCGAGGTCTCATGATCGATGTTGGACGGCACTTTATCCCCCTAGACGTAATCAAGCGCAATCTCGACGGCATGGAAGCGGTTAAGCTCAACGTCTTCCACTGGCAC
>JBLNFC010000041.1:0-3429 GCA_050263355.1 Acidobacteriota bacterium | reverse complement strand
TCTCGCGATGCACCATCGCGCCCCTCATTATTACTTGACTTAGTCAACTATTTTGATTGAAACTAGCCGCGTGAGGCAGAGTCATGATCGCGAACAGCGTTTCTCCATCGGTCGATGCGGTGCGGCGGTTCAATCGCTTTTACACGAGACAAATCGGCGTTCTTGAAGAAGGTCTGCTGAACAGTCCGTACTCGCTGACCGAGGTTCGCGTGCTCTACGAGTTGGCGAACCGGCAGCAGACGACGGCTTCTGACCTGTGCTCGGAGTTGGCGCTCGATGCGGGATATCTGAGCCGCATCCTCCAGAAGTTCGAGACTTTGGGCTTTGTCGCGCGAACGCGCTCGAAAGAAGATGGGCGGCAGAGCCTTCTCGAACTGACTGCGGCCGGGAAGAAGGCCTTTGCTCCGCTCGACTCGCAGTCCTCCGAGCAAGTGCGCGAGATGCTGACCAGTTTAGGACGCTCCCAGCAAACTACATTGGTCGAGGCGATGCGCACGATTCAGACCCTGCTCTCTCCGCGCGATCGTGCGAGATCTTCCTATCTTCTCCGCCTGCATCGCCCTGGAGACATGGGATGGGTGGTGCACAGGCATGGCGTGCTTTATTGGCAAGAATATGGTTATGACGAACGTTTCGAAGCTTTGGTGGCCGAGATCGTGGCCGAGTTCATACAGAACTACGATCCCAAGCGAGAACGTTGCTGGATGGCCGAAAGGGACGGCGAAATTGTCGGGTCCGTGTTTCTGGTGAAGAAGTCGGAAGCGGTGGCAAAGCTACGCTTGTTGCTGGTTGAGCCCTCGGCCCGGGGTCTGGGTATTGGAAAGCGGCTGGTATCCGAGTGCATTCAGTTTGCGGAGCAGGCCGGATACAAGAGGATGATGCTGTGGACGCAGAGCGAACTCACCGCCGCGCGAAAGATTTACCAGGAAGCCGGCTTCCGACTGGTGAAGGAAGAGGCGCACCAGAGATGGGGACGAGACGATCTGGTATCCGAGACGTGGCAGTTAAAAGTAGCGTGAGTACTCGGGCTCGAAGGGTTCGCGCGCGCGAAAGCAAAGCAGAGTGCGCAATTACTTCCGCGCACTCATCTCCTGCAAATTTTTTTGGTGAATTTTTATTCACAGCGCATCTTAATTGCCGTATGCTCGGTTTTGCGAACTAACTTCGCCGAAATGCCCGGGAATCGCCGTTAACCCGGGAGCCTCGAGAACAAAGGGAGACGAGGTGGTGAGAGTGAGTCGCCCGAGGAGGAAGCCATCGAAATTGGCAACGGCTAGCGTACCCACCCAAGAGCAGGAACCCTTCGCAGTAGTCCCCCGGAAGAAATCAGTTCGCCTCACGCTGTGGCCCCTGGTGGCCGCGACTTTTTTTATGGTCTCGGGGGGAACCTATGGCACGGAAGACATCGTGCATGGCGCGGGCTATGGACGGGCGATCCTCATTCTGCTGCTCACTCCCGTTCTCTGGAGCCTGCCCACGGCATTCATGATCGGCGAACTCTCAAGCGCGCTTCCATTCGAGGGCGGCTACTACGCCTGGGTGCGCCGGGCAATGGGCGATTTCTGGGGATTCCAGGAGGCGTGGCTGTCGCTGGTCGCATCGATTTTCGATATGGCGATCTATCCCACGCTGTTCGTGGTTTATCTCACCCGCATGTTCCCGTGGTTCGCGGAAGGACATCGCGGAGTGATGGTCGGACTGGCGGTCGTGGTGGTTTGCTCGATTCTCAATATAGCGGGCGTGAAGGTCGTGTCGACAACGTCGCTGTGGCTGTTCTTCGCTTTGTCGGCTCCGTTTTTGTTGATTGTGTTTCTCTCGCCATTCAAGATCGGTGCCCTGGCGACTGCAATAACCAAACCGACGACTTCCACTGTGGACATGATTGGCGGACTGCTCATTGCCATGTGGAATTACATGGGATGGGATAACGCCTCGACGATTGCGACGGAAGTCGAGCGCCCGCAGCGAACCTATCCGCGAGCCATGCTTGCCTCGGTGGCGATCGTGTCGCTTAGCTATGTCGTGCCGGTCGCGGCCATGTGGATGACCGGGCTCGCACCGAGCGCATGGGAAACTGGATCATGGGCGGAGGTGGCCAGCCTGGTTGGAGGACCGCTGTTGAGGATTGGGCTGATCGTGGGCGGAATGATCAGCGGCTTTGGCATGTTCAATGCGCTGGTGATGAGCTACTCGCGGCTGCCGCTGGCGATGTCGCAGGATGGCATGCTGCCGAAGTTCTTCAGCAAACTGCATCCGCGCAGCCGGGCGCCTTGGGTCGCCATTGTGTTCCTCGCCTGCTGCTGGGCGTGCTGCCTGGGACTGGGATTTGAACGGCTAGTCACGTTGGACATTCTTCTTTACGGCGCGAGCCTGGGACTGGAATTCGCTGCGCTGATCTGGCTGCGTTTTCGCGAGCCGGAATTGAAGCGCCCCTTCCGAGTCCCTGGCGGGAAGTTTGGCGCCATCGCAGTGGGCGTTGCGCCGATGCTGCTGCTGGCCTTTTCGATTATCCGTAGCCAGCATGAGCAGGTGCTGGGGATGAGTTCTTTCGCTTTCGGACTGGTTCTGATCGGAGCGGGGGTGCTCGCTTATTTGGTGAACACCGCACTCAAGCCACTCGGCTGGGCAGGTGCGAAAGAAGTTGAACGAATCGCCTGAAGCATAAGGCTCTTTGCGGAGCTACGCTCCGCCTGGGCGGGTGAGGGCACCCGCCCCTACGTGGTCCGGTGAGAGCACCCGCCTAGGTGGTCCCGGTTATCGTTCCGAGATTCGTGTAATTTCTGGGCCTTTGTTACATTAGTGCTTCGCAATGACGAAGCGTAAGTCAAAGGTGCGTACATGTTGAGCCGTTCAGCGGGCGTGAGCGGAGCGGGAGTCCGCTGGCGAAATCCTGAGCGTAGCGAAGGAACCGTTGACTAAGCGAAAAAGCAAAGGCGCGTACATGATCTCGGCCGTCGCCGAGATGTACGGCATACATCCGCAGACCCTCAGGCTGTATGAGCGCGAAGGGCTGCTGAAGCCTTCCCGTACCGAGGGGAATACGCGGCTCTACACTGACGAGGACTTGCAGCGCCTTGAATTCATCCTGTCGTTGGCACGGGACCTGGGGGTGAACATCTCCGGCATCGCGATCATCCTGCAAATGCGCGAACGTATGGAAGAGATGCAGCGGCAAATCCAGGATTTCGTGCAATACATTCAGGAGGAAGTGCTGACCAGGGCGAATGCAGCGACAGACCCCTCCCGGGGAGCGATTGTGCCCTTGAGAAGACCATTCGTCACGGCGGCACCCGTGGTTAAGAAGAAGTAGAAGGCGGCTCCTGAGTTCTGAATGCTTCCCTTCAAACTTGTATACAGCGACGATTATTACCTCCCCATCGGGACGCACGTCTTCCCTGCCGAGAAATACCAGAGAATTCACAAGAAGCT
>JBLNFC010000040.1:0-4533 GCA_050263355.1 Acidobacteriota bacterium | reverse complement strand
CATCCACGCTTGAAAGTTAGCGCTTCAACCCCGGCCCAGAACCGATGACTGGCTGTTCTTGCGCCTCTGGGATTTCCAGCGGCGCGCGCCAATTTCGGGCTGATGCATGCCCCGCCTCAATCCAGGCATAGCGCGTGATCAAGGACCCGGCGATCGAAGAGATGGCCGCCCATCGCCGCAACGATCGAGACCGATTTCTTCCGCTGAACGCACTGGCGATTCTAAGTGCGGTCGGGAGGGGGCCGGAGAGAAGGCCGCCTCCGCGGGTGATCCAACCGCTGCGACCATGTTTCAGCGGGTCAAGATGCGAGTGAGTTCTGCCCTCGATGCGTACGCCTTCCCAAGTTTCAAAAATAGCCGCTCCGAGCCCGAGAGCCTGAAGGGCGCGACTCCGGGTATGCCCCATAAGTTCGAGCATGCCGACAGCGGCGCCTAACCCGGAAGCCGCGAAGTGAATCGGCAAATCGCCGACATTGCGATTCCACACAGGAATTGCGGTAGCGCCAATCAGAACCCCTGTGTAATTGGAGAAAGGCAATCCAAAAGCCAGAGACGCAGCTTCGCCAGCATTTTCCAGTACCCGCAACGGCAACGAGGGCCCATACCGCTCGCGCATAAATCCGGCAAAAGCTGCCGCAGATGACCCGGCAGAGAATCCCAACAAAGTCCACACGCCGACCGACATGGGGCTCTGCGGCTTGAACACCCGCATCATCGCGAGAAATCGCTCAGGGCGTCCCAAGTCTGAAATCAGCAGAACGGGGGAGATTACCGAGCCAGCCGCGGCGATCCATCTTGCGTCGCGAACAAGCTTTTGGTCTGCTCCGGTGTAATTCGCGATGGCGCCTACAACGGCTGCTGCTCCGGCTGCGCCTCCTACAAAGAAGTAAAGCGGAATTTCCCGGGTCCACTGGGGCTCTTTCAACAGCGGAATGCCGTAGTATCCAGTTTCTGGCGACGCCTTTGGAAAAGGAGCGCCGGCCGGACGAATGCCGCTACTCTTGACTTGTCCTTGCTGCTCCGCTTCCCGACGGATTTCAAATAACCGGCGTTCGCGAGCGAGATCAGTTTCCTCGACATTGCCAAGCGGAATGGGATCGCGGCTCATCGTCCATCTCTCCCACTGTCCGTCAAAAATGCGAGAAGAGTGCCTCCGAGAAGAAGGCCAGCCGCGATGGCGGACGCTCTCCATCCCTTCTTGGCATAAATCGTGGGCACCTCCGGGTTGGGAGGCAGATTGTAGCTGCGCGGATCGCCACGAACTATAAAGATGGCGTGAATGCCCCCAACACTCGTGTGAGTGGGATCGTAGACCGCAACATCTTCCATGCCACGACCCTTTAATGTTTGCAGCCGTTCATCAGCTTTCGCCCGTAGAACTTCAATTTCGCCGAATTGAATGGACTCAGTTGGGCATGCCTGTGCGCAGGCAGGCTTCAATCCAACCTTCTGCCGGTCATAACAAAATGTACATTTGAATGCGCGGCCATCCTTCTCATTTTTTGCCACGACTCCAAAGGGACAGGAAACGATGCAATAGGCGCAGCCGTTGCAGATGTCCGGCTGCACGAATACTCCGCCGAATTCAGTGCGAACGATCGCTCCGGTGGGGCAAGCCTCAAGGCAACCCGCTTCTTCACAGTGCTTGCAGACGTCGGAAGAAAAAGTCCACGAAGCCTGCTCGGCAGCGTTGCCGCCGAAGCCGGCGATCGGCGTCTCCTCGACGAACTTCACATGTCGCCAGGTGGAAGCCCCCACCGCTCCGGTGTTGTCGTAAGAATAGCCACTCCAATTGAGGCCATCCTCACCTACAGCGTTCCACTCCTTGCAAGCTACCTCGCACGCCTTGCATCCGATGCATAGCGTGGAATCAGTCAGAAACGCCGTGACGCTCATGCTTGCTTCCTCAGTTCAGATTGGTGCTTGTTCACAAACGCCTTGCCGCGCGTCCGGCGCCCTGGCCTGATGTTACAAACCAGCGCCTTCGTTTCCATGATGCGCACGTTGGGCTCTTCGCTTATTACCAGAAGATCATTGACGACGTCGCCCTTTGATCGTCCTCGATAGCCCCAATGATAGGGAAGACCGACCTGGTGGATGGTTGTGCCATCGATCTGCAATGGGCGAATGCGCGGAGTTATCAACACGCGCGCCTCAACCTCAGCCCGCGGGGTAGTGATTGTCGCAAACTCGCCGTGCTGCAATGCGAGTTGCGCCGCCAGCTCCGGAGACACTTCCGTGAAAAGCTCCGGCTGCAGCTCCGCCAGATGCGATAGCGTGCGCGACATCCCTCCCGCCGTATGGTGCTCCGTTAAACGATAAGTAGTTAGCACATACGGGAATCGAGGATCAGCAGGCGAAGTGGCGTATTGGTTATCCGCGCGCGCCTTCTTGTCGGCAGCTGGATTGTCTTGCTGATGGTAAAGCGGATTCTTGATGATCGATTCAAGCGCTTCGTAGTGGGTCGGCAGAGGCCCGTCTTTGAGACCACTCGCGACCCACAGCCACCCCACGCCATCCGGATGGAGCGTGAACGGCCGAGCACCACCGAGAGCTTCCACGCCCTTTCCCTGATGTACATTCGATTTTGTGTGCGGAGATGTGTGCTTGTCGTAATCGCAATTATCCAGTCCGACCCATTCTTTTTTTTCTTCGTCCCACCAGACCAGCTTCTTGCGCTCGCTCCACGGTTTTCCGTCTGGACGCGCCGAAGCCCGGTTGTAAATAATCCGGCAGTCGTTGGGCCAGGCGAAGCCCCAGCCATGACCGAGAAGATCCCGCGAATCACGCTCGTTGGCCCGATTCTTGCCTTCCTCGGGAAATACGCCGCAGTAAATCCATGCACCGCAAGCGGTGGAACCGTCGTTTTTCAGATCTTTGATATGGGCCAGTTGCTTACGATCAGCAACGGTGTATCCATTAATTTCCTTGAGCACTTCTTCGGCGTTCGGTTCGGCGTGTGGTCCTTGCGTCGAGTAGTTCCAGGTAAGGGCGTTCAATCCGGTGTTACGCGGGCGCGCGTCGTTGCGAGCCTTCTCTTTCAGGCGTCGTCCCAGGTGGTACATGAACCACAGCTCGCTGCGGCTGTCCCCCGGGGGTTCGACTGCCTTGTTCCGGAACTGCAGAAGCCGTTGTGTATTGGTGAATGTGCCCTCTTTCTCAGCAGTTCCCGCGGCAGGAAAGAGGAACACCTCCGTACCGATGCTTTCCGGCGACATCTCTCCACGGAAAACCTCGGGCGAGTCATACCAGAACGAGGCGGTTTCCGTCTCCACCATGTCGCGCACCACCAGCCATTTCAGCTTGGAGAGCGCAGTTCGCTCCAGTCGACCGTTCGAAGCTCCTACCGCGGGATTCTGGCCCATGACGAATAAGCCTTCCAGCTTGCCATCCTTCATGTCGAGCCAGTATCCAAAATGCGAGTGGTCGCCCGAGATCCGGGGCAACCAGTCGAAACAGTATCCGTTCTGCTTCGTGGCAGCATCGCCGTAGTAGGCCTTCAGCAAACTTATGAGGTATTTGTCGAACGCGGACCACAGTCCAGTGCGTGCAGAATGCTTCTTGATATGACTTTTCAAGTCTTTGGAATCTGCCTCGAAGAAGGGCATGGGCAGGTATCCAGGCAGAACGTCATAGAGCGTCGGTATATCCGTTGAACCTTGAATGGATGCGTGGCCTCGAAGAGCCAGAATCCCGCCCCCGGGGCGACCGATGTTGCCGAGCAGCAGTTGTAAAATCGCAGCCGAACGGATGATCTGGACGCCCTTCGAGTGTTGCGTCCACCCGACGGCGTAGCAGATCGCGCCAGTTTTATCGGGCCCGGAAGCTGACGAAAAGGTCTCGGCAACTTTCAAGAAGACATCCTGAGGCACTCCGCAGTAACGCTCTACCATTTCCGGCGTATAGCGCTGGAAGTGACGCTTCAGAACCTGGAACACACAACGTGGATGCTCCAGCGTGGGATCCTCTTCAAACTTTCCCGCATCCTGCGCTTCTCCACCGCGATCTTTTCCATGACCACCGCCGGCCTCCGAATGACCGGCAACCGAACCGCCACCCGACTGTTTTTCTTGCGAAGGAGCTCCCTGGTAGAGCCAACTCTCGGGGTTATACTTCTTCTGATCCGCATCCCAGCCCGAGAAGAAGCCGTCCAGGTCCTCGGTATCGCGGAAGTCTTCGCGCAAGATGGTTCCAGCATTGGTGTAGTGAACCACGTAATCGCGGAACTCTTTGCTGTTCTCGAGGACGTAGCGAATCAACGCGCCCAAAAAGATGATGTCCGAGCCCGCGCGCAGAGGAACCCAGATATCCGCCATCGCGGAGGTGCGAGTGAAACGGGGATCGACATGGATGATCTTCGCCCCTCGTTCGCGCGCTTCCACCACCCACTGGAATCCGACGGGATGATTCTCCGCCATCGACGATCCCATGATGAGGATCGCATCCGCATTGCTTAGGTCTTGTTGTGCGGTGGTCGCTCCCCCGCGTCCGAATGAGGTGCCCAGACCGGGCACCGTAGAGCTATGTCATATA
>JBLNFC010000039.1:0-2542 GCA_050263355.1 Acidobacteriota bacterium | reverse complement strand
GCCGCAGCCAGCCATGTGCCAAGCAGGACGAACATTAGCAACACCAGCATTTGTCGGATCTTCATCTCGTCTCCTTGTTCAGCAAGCAGATTCAATCTTCAATCACACGATCCCTTGTTTATTCCCGCCGTTGAGATGGCACTCTGGCCCAAGCAGGTTGTTTGCTGCTGCATCAGGAAAGTAGGGCACGGCTAAATCTGTGGCATTCTGTGACTTCCCACGTAATTGCATACCATTGCCGGCCAAGCCTCTGCGCGACAGGTGGCAACCGATCTGGCAACATCGTGACACACGGTGCTCTCAGCGGAGTCGGGCGGGACGCACTATGCCCGGCAAATGTACGTAGTTGCGTCCCACCTGACAGTAGCTCAATGACTAATCGCCAGATTGCTCGCTTTCCTCACCAGCAATCGAGACCGGCATAGAAGTGCGAGACGTGGTCAGACGTCCCCAGATGAGCCTCTTCCAAACCGCCGCCTGCGCTTCATCCCGCGGCTTGGCATGAGAGAGGAAGAGGACATCGCGCAGCTTGATACGTCGGCGACGATCGCACTTCGCGAGTTCGCATTCATCGAACCTCTGAAATGCCGCGGCCAAACCCTTCTTTACCTGGCTCGAGAGTGGTACGCGACCGGCCTTCCAGTAGATCGCGACGAAATCGAGGAGGTCGTCAGGTTTTCGCATCACGCGCGCAAGTGTATCCGCCACCAGCCCACGATGAGTCTTGTGACGCGCCATCTCGCGCACCAGAAGCAGCGGAGCGTAACGAAGCTTCATCTGCTCGCGCGCTTCCACCGCAAGAGACGCCACTTTTCGAGCGTCTACTTGAGGTACGAGTTCAGCGACACGATCAGTGACTTCCTCAGCACGTGCTTGCTTCTTGATCAGTCGAGTCGTCACAATAGACCGCAACTGCAACTCGGGTGAGAGGCTGGCCATTGCACTCTTACCGGCTCGCTTTGCTTGGGCATGATTTTCGAATCGCGACATGATCCACCAACTCTTCTGACCCTGCACCGAGGATCCGCAGTTCTCGTTACCAGTGCGCCACTGCAGATCCCGCGTCGCACTCGGATGAGGAACCTGATTACCAGCTACGCAAAAGCATAGGCGGACTTACAACATTGGACATTCAACTTAGTCCCTTGTGTGGTGGCCAACTACGGTACTTATCAATCCAGTTATCGGCGGGAAGAGGCCCACGGCACCACACAAGAGAGCTGGTCAGGGAACATGTAGCCATGGTTCGAGCTTGCACCCTGGATATTCGAACCCGCTCCCAAGGGAGAGTCTCCCCAGGGAGGCGGCCTTCACCACTGACCGTCGCGTAGTTAAGCTGGAGATCCGAGACAACGGTGCTTCGATCATAATCGAGCAAGCCGGTGGCAAGTCGCCAGCGAAGTTATTGTGGTTCTGCGATACGAGAGCGCCGCAAGATCAGTTGGCGGGATCGAACGACGCCCTTAAGCAAGCCCGACTTGTAAGTCGTACCTGCCCGCGCAGTAAGTTAATGGTTGGTTCTGCCAATTCGGGCGTCCTTTCTTCGGATGTAAGTACTTTTTGAAGATGCCATGACTTTGATTTTTTAGCAAGAGTGAAAAATGAATTTCAGCTATCAGTTTCCAGCGCGCGGTTCTTGGCTTTCGGCTCTCGGCTCTCGGCAGTCCACTCCTCGGATAGCGACGTCGACTTCGCGGATCGGTTTTCTCGTGGAAACGAAGCTGCCTTGAAACCATCATGTTTGTACACGTTAACATTCTTCTCGTGAGAGCTAGCGGCAGCACGTAATCCATAGCCCAGAGCCTAAAGCCCACAGCCGAGAACCCAAGCCCGGAGCCTAAAGCCCAAAGCCCAGAGCCTTTCCTATTGACATTCGCCTTTTATTCGCTAAAAATATCCCCATGGCGATCACCAGACGGCAGCGACAGGTCTATGACTTCATTTCGCGCTTTGTAACGGAGAAGGGATATTCTCCCTCGTTCGAGGAGATTGGTGGTGGCTTGGGCCTGAACTCGTTGGCCACAGTTCACAAGCACATCACCAATCTGGAAAAGAAAGGCTTGTTGACGCGTGACTACAATCGCAGCCGCTCCATTGACCTGCTTCCGCCCAAGGGCAAGCTGAAGCAATCGATGGCCGTCAATTCGATGATGGCATTGCCGCTGCTTGGGCGGATCGCAGCAGGCCAGCCGATCGAAGCATTGCAGAATCCCGAGACCATTTCCCTTGCTGATTTTGTCCAGTCGCGCGACGTTTTCGTCTTGGAGGTCGGCGGCGACTCGATGCAGGATGAAGGCATTCTCGACGGCGATTACGTGCTGGTGGAGAAGACGAAGGTCGCGCATAACGGGGACATCGTCGTCGCGCTCGTCGAAGGCAGCGAAACCACGCTCAAGCGTTTCTACAAAGAGGGCGACAACATCCGCCTGCAGCCTTCCAACGCCAACATGGACCCAATCATCCGCCACGCCTCAGTGGTGCAGATCCAGGGCAGAGTAATCGGGGTCTTGCGGAAGTACTAGCAATTGATGGCCAAGGCCTC
>JBLNFC010000038.1:0-2778 GCA_050263355.1 Acidobacteriota bacterium | reverse complement strand
CGTCTGCAGCGACGACGAGAATGCACGCAAAATCGCAAGTGATTTGGCGGAAAAGATACCCGGCGTGCGTGCGATCGATGGAGGAAAGCTGGAGAATGCGCGCATTGTAGAACAGATCACGGCATTGCTCATCACCCTGAACATCCGGCACAAAGTGCATTCTGCGGGGATCCGTATCACCGGGCTTCCTCCACGCGCCAGCATCTGAATCGCGATCTAAATCCATGAAAGATGCCGCCGATATCGCAATCGAGTTCCGCAAAGTGGCGTACGAGTTGAACGGCGGACGGGAACTCCTGCACGATGTCAATCTCCAAGTGCAGCGCGGCGAGACGCTGGTCCTCTTGGGCAGGAGTGGGTCAGGCAAGACCACCACGCTTAAACTGGTGAATCGCCTGCTCTCGCCTACCTCCGGCGAAGTTCTAGTTAATGCCCGTTCCACAGCGGAGTGGGACGTCATTCGCTTACGGCGAATGGTCGGGTATGTCATCCAGGATGTTGGATTACTTCCTCACTACACGGTTGAGCGGAATATCGGCCTTGTCCCGAGTATCGAAGGCTGGCCGGCTCAGAAGATTCG
This sequence comes from Acidobacteriota bacterium, assembly GCA_050263355.1. Classification (GTDB taxonomy): domain Bacteria; phylum Acidobacteriota; class Terriglobia; order Terriglobales; family Acidobacteriaceae; genus Gp1-AA122. The sequence continues at coordinate 2,198 of JBLNFC010000038.1, read as the reverse complement.
TGACCGGGTGCTTGAACTTCTCTCAATGGTAGGACTTAAGTCCGAGCTCGCTGCACGGTACCCACGCGAGTTATCCGGTGGACAACGGCAGCGAGTCGGCGTAGCTCGCGCACTGGCGGCTGACCCACCATTCCTATTGATGGACGAGCCGTTCGGCGCACTCGATCCCATTACCCGCGCCGAATTACAGAAAGAGTTCGTTGCGCTCCAGGCTCGGCTTAAAAAAACCGTCGTGTTCGTGACGCACGACTTACCCGAAGCTTTATCCCTGGGTTCCCGCATTGTGTTGTTGGAAGAAGGACGGGTTATTGCGATCCACACGCCAGCAGAGTTTCTCGCCTCCAAGCAACCTCTCGCATCGGCGTATGTTGCTGCCTTCGGTGCCGGAAATCATTGGAATCACCTCTGAGGTACTTATGAGCCTCTGGCATTTCCTAAACCAAAACCGTTTCGAACTCTTTCAACTGACGGTGGAGCACGTTTGGCTGGTGGGCGTCTCTATGTTCTTCGCGGTTTTGGTGGGGATTCCACTGGGAATTCTGGTGTCGCGCTGGCCTGCACTGAACCGGCCTGTGATTGGCGGAGCGAATATCATTCAGACAATCCCGAGCCTGGCTTTATTCGGTTTCCTCTTGCCCGCGCCTTGGTTTGGAGAACGTGCCGACCGCATGGCCATCCTTGCGCTAAGTCTCTACGCATTGTTGCCCCTGATTCGCAATACTTATGCCGGCATTACGGGCGTGGATCGTTCGATTGTCGAGGCAGCACGCGGTATGGGCCTGACGGATCGTCAACTTCTCTTTCAAGTGCAGTTGCCGCTTGCGCTTGGTGTCATTATCGCCGGCGTGCGCGTTGCGACCGTCATCTCGGTTGGACTTGCCACGATAGCTGCTGCCATTGGTGCGGGAGGCCTAGGTGAGTACATCTTTCGCGGACTTGCCATGGTGAGCAATCAAGTTATCCTGGCCGGAGCCATTCCTGCGGCACTTTTGGCTCTACTCGCCGACTTCACGCTTGGCCAACTCGAGAAGCGGTTGACGCCCCGGTGAGTACCGTGCCTGCCAGCTGCCGCGTGAAATCGTTGCTTGCGTTCGTGATCCTGTCTGGCCTGCTGACACCCGCGTGTCTCCCGGCGCGAGACAACGTGATCGTCGTTGGCTCCAAGAATTTCACCGAACAGCTGATTCTCGGCGAACTCATCGCCCAGCAAATCGAGGCCACAACGCGTCTGCCGGTGGAACGCCGTTTCTATCTTGCTGGGACATTCATCTGTCAGCAGGCCATACTCTCTGGAAGGATCGACATGTATCCGGAGTACACAGGAACTGCCCTGACGGCCATTTTGAAACAGAATCCTGCTGGCAGTTCGGAACAAGTGTACGATCGCGTCAAATCGGAGTATTCAAGCCGCTTTAACTTGGAACTAGGGCCGCCTTTTGGATTCAACGACACGTTCGCCATTGAGGTGCGCGGCGAAGATGCGCAACGTCTTCACCTGAAAACCATCTCGCAGGTGGCGGCCTATACTCCGCATTGGAGAGCAGGGTTCGGCTATGAATTCATGGAACGGTCAGACGGCTACAAAGGACTGGCTGCAACTTATGGCCTGCGCTTTGCAGAGCCTCCCCGCATCATGGATTTGGGCCTCCTCTCCCGCGCTCTCAAAGAGAAGCAGGTTGATTTGATCGCCGGGAACACCACAGACGGGCTTATCCCGGCTCTCAATCTGTTTGTTCTCGAGGACGATCGACACTACTTCCCTCCTTACGAGGCTGTGCCGGTCATCCGCCAGCAGGTGTTGGTGAAGCATCCAGCAGTTCTGGATGCCGTGGCTGGCCTGGCGGGAAAAATCAACGATCAGGAGATGCGGGAATTGAATTATGCGGTGGATGGGCACCATCGAGACGTTAAAGAAGTTGTCACCGAGTTCCGGCGCAAGAAGGGTTTGTAGAAAGGCCGAAATGCTTTCGGAGTATGAGAGCCCGGGTTCGAGTACGATAGGCACGCATGCCAGGCAATCGTGACATTGAAATCGCGTGGAAATACCACAACGCCACGAAACACTCCTATGCAAGTATTCGAAATAATCCGCATGCGCTCGATTGGCCTAATAAGCCACTTCTTTACAAGATATATCCGACTCTGGAAGTAACGCGTCTGCCGAGAGAAGCCCGTCAAACAGGTGTTTCAGCACTTTC
>JBLNFC010000037.1:0-7978 GCA_050263355.1 Acidobacteriota bacterium | reverse complement strand
GAGCACCTGCAGGGGCTACCTACTGACGTTCGCAGCGATATCTGGGCCGCGGGAGTGGTTCTGTTCGAAATGGCTGCAGGGCAGCGTCCGTTCAATGAGACTCAACCCGCGCGCCTGATCGAGACGATCTTGCACAGTTCGCCGCGTGTGCCGGCTGAAATTTCCCCCGAATTCAAGCGAATATTGTTGAAGTGCCTTGAAAAAGAGCGAAGAAACCGTTATCGCACCGCACAGGATCTCGCTTCCGATTTGCAACGATTGCAAATGGGCGTAAGCACGACGTGGATTCAAACCGTGGAGCGGGTTCGAAGGTCGCGACGTGCTTTCCTTGCTTTGGGCGCTGCAGCCTCCATAACTTTAGTACTTGGAAAAGTGCTCGGTTGGTGGGACGCGCTGTTCGGTATGAGGCGTACTCCGATTAGGGCGCTGGCCGTACTGCCTTTCGAAAACCTGTCGAAGGAAGCTGAAGAGAGTTATTTTGCACAAGGCATGACCGACGCGCTGATCAACGAGATGTCGCGGGTGGGCGCTTTGCGCGTGATCTCGCGAACCTCGGTCATGCAGTACAAGAGCCTCAACAAATCCGTTCCACAGATCGCGCAAGAGTTGAAGGTGGATGCAATCCTTGAGGGATCTGTTCTACGCTCGGGGAACCAGGTGCGTATTACGACCGAACTCATCGATGCTCGTGCCGACTCTTCCATATGGGCCCGGAATTACGAAGGAACCATGAGCGACGTGCTGGGCTTGCAGAGCGAAGTGGCGCAAGCCGTGGTTGGAGAAATTCGCGTCACCCTTACGCCGCAGGAGAAGGTCGTACTCGCCAAAAAGGAGAAGGTTGCTCCTGAGGTGTACGACACATACTTACGGGCAAAATTTTACTTAGGAGAGAGGACTCCAGAGACGCTGCAAAAGGCGGTTGATCAATTCCAAAGGGCAATCGCGCTCGACCCAAAGTATGCGTTGGGTTATGCCGGCGTTGCCGACGCGTACGCTCAATTGGGCGTTTATGATGTGCGCCCGGCTGCCGAAGTTATGCCGAAAGCAAAAGAGGCGGCGCTAAAAGCCATAGCCTTGGACAGCAGTCTCGCCGACGCCTACGCCTCGCTCGCCCTGGTTACATGGAGCTACGAATGGAACTGGGACGAAGCACAAACCTCGTGCCAGAAATCGATCAGCCTGGCTCCGGGTTCCGCTGCCGCCCACCACCTCTACGCGCTGTATCAGGCCTCCATGGGTCGCCGCCAAGAATCGTTGTCGGAGATGCGACTCGCCTTGAGTCAAGATCCACTTTCTCCCATCATCAATGCCAATCTGGCCTGGTGCTTCTATCTGGCACACGACTACCAATCCGCCATCCAACCAGCGCGAGAGACTTTGGACCTCCATCCGGATTTTGCCGTAGCACATGAATATTTGGGCCAGGCATACGCGGAGGAGATGAAGACTGATGAAGCATTGGCGGAATTCCAGCAAGCATCTCTGACTGAGCCTTCGCGGCTATCGCTGATGGCATACGCATACGGCCGGTCCGGAAAGAAGACGCAAGGACACCAGGTCGTTCAGCAATTGCGCAAGGATGAGAAGAACATCCCAGCCTATTACTTCGCCATTGCGTATGCTGGTCTGGACGAGGAAGATGCAGCGCTAGGAAGTCTGGACAAGAGCTACGAGGATCGTGATGGTCACCTGGTGAACCTGCAAGTACATCCCGCCTTTGAACGCTTACATGCTCATCCACGGTTTCAGCAACTGTTACGGCGAATGAAGCTTGTGAGCTGATTCATCGCGGCGCGGGAACCGGGCTCCACGTTCGGTGAGAGGGACGCACACCAACCCCAGCCGCGTACAAAACAGATTCGTGCACGCCGTCCACGCCCAAATCCTTCTCTATCCGTGAATCCGCCAGAGCCAATGTGCAAAACGGCGCTAAACTCAGCCAGGTCGCAACCAGGCAAAAGGTCTGGCATAAGTGCCCGCTCTCCGTCAAAACCGCGCGATAAGCGCGCGCTGTCTCGTATTTCCACTGTGTGCGGGGAAATACCGCAGTCATCAATATCAGTGCGGCTGCCGATCGAAACCACCATTGCCCAGCCAAATATGTCTCGATCTGTGCAGGGGTGACTCCCTTTCGAAGCAGTTCGAGACGATGATGCTGGGAATTATAGTGATAGAGTCCCCGGGGAAGACCGGTCACACGCGCTGCCAGCACATATGCCTCAATAGGGTGCAGGGCCCCACTGGAGGGAGAGGTTTTTAGCGGGTACCGGCCAATGCCTGGCGCCTTCAACCAGCGCTGAACGCCCCAGGTCAGGCCGAGCAGAGTTCCCAAGTCCGCGATTTTTAGCGAAGCGCGCGAGAATTGTCTCCAGGTCCGGCGAGCCAGCAGCACGCGCGGAAACTCCGTTAGCACCGGTGGCTCAGGAAGCACCCAGCAGCGCGATCGAGAGTATTCTTTGATGGGTGGAGGTGGCGGAGCCGCCTCGGCCCGCCGCCGGAGATCGTCAAACGTTTGCTCCAGGTCTGTATCGAAGGGAACATCCTTCGTCTGAAAATGCAGCAGGCCTGCCCAGGGATTCCAGCTCTCCCAACCGCTGGTAGGTTCTCCTTCTGCTCGAGATGATGAACGCGAGCAGTCGAGAAGAAAATTTTTCACCAGCTCATTTAACGTTTTCTGCAGCGACGAACGGCTGAATTGCGGCATGTGCCGAAACAATGCCTCGGCAGGACGCCAGCGGTCATAGAGTTTCAGAATGTCGAACGTGACAGCAGTAGCGCTGACCCGCGTGAGCGGGGGAGCATAGGTTTCGAAAACCAGGTGATCGCCGTCCCAGTAGAGAAGCACGTGCGGAGATCGGCGATACAGGGGTGTCCTCGATTTCACGTTCGCGACCCCCGAGTTGTTATCTTTTCTTGCTCCTTGTAGCCGGAATAGCCGAACGCCTTGCAGGCTGCAGAGCAATTGTGAACGCTTTGAACTTCGCACAAAACGCAGTAGTGAAAACGGGTGGTTTTTTGAATACAGGAGCCATGCAAACCTTTGGAAGTTGCCTGATCAGGATGTCCAGCTGTTTGATCCTTCCGCGAATCTCCTTCTTCCCGTCCGGTGAGGCCCGCTCTGCCAACTCCTGAAGGTCGTGTTTCGCTCGCTTCATTGCGCGCCCGATGGGTTTCAAATCAACTTTTTTGGTCGCCATCATTCCTCCATCAAAAAAAGGGGCCCGCTACTTAGGCGGCAGAGTCTAGTGCAGCAGGAGGGGCAAGTCAAGAAATGCCAGAGAGACAGCAGTCACCCTGAGATAGTGATTAGGAATCAGGCGTGACTGGCACTTCGACGTTAACTTCGGTGCCCTCGCCCGACCGTGAGGTTAGCGACAGAGTCCCGTTCACCAGCCGTGCGCGCTCCTTCATTCCGACAATGCCGATGCTGGTGCGAGAGCCAGGAGATCGTTCGCCCAAACCCATGCCCGTGTCTTTAACAGACAACCGGACCACACCGTCCACCGCTTCGAGACCCACCAATACATTCTCTGATTTCGAGTGTTTGGCTACGTTCCGTAACGATTCCTGGGCAATGTGATAGATGCAGCTGGAAACATCTCGGGGCAAGTATTCCGGTACGTTTCGAGTGGAAAAACGGGTCGTGATTCCCGATCTTTCCTGAAATTCGTCGCAGTACTGCTCGAGGGCAGCCGTCAAACCCAGATCGTCCAGAATCGAAGGGTGTAACTCATGCGAGATTTGGCGTACCGTGTCGGCTGCCTCCACCGCGTGCCGCTGCAGGGTACGCAGCTTACCGGCAACGTCGTCGGCAGCTTGTGTCGCGAGCTTGCCAATGTCGATTGCCAGGTGCGCGAGTGTTTGGCTGAGATCATCGTGCAGGTTCCTGGCGATCCGGCGACGTTCGTCATCTTGAGCAGTCATCATCCGGGCCGTCAGATCACGCAGTTCCTGCCGCTGCTCGCGAATGGCCTCTTCGTCTGCGCGGCGTTTGGAAATGTCGCTCACGAAAGCGACTGCCAATGTGCCTTGGGCGCTGTCGACGTAACTCAGGCTGATCTCGGCGAAAAACACGGACCCATCTTTTCTACGCGCCTGCAAATCGAGTCCGAGCCCCATCGGACGGGTTTGAGGATGTTGAAAGTACCGGTCCCGCTCCGCTACATGGGTCGCTCGTAGGTTCGTCGGAAGCAGTACCTCGATTGCTTGCCCTTGTAACTCGTCCACCTGAAAGCCAAACATCTTCTCTGCGGCAGGATTGGCCATGACTATCTTTCCCGAGCCATCGACCATGACAATTCCCTGTGAGGCCGCCTGAAGCAGAGAGTGCGCAGTGGCTTCGCTGGCCTGCTGCTGTCGCTGAGCCAGGTCACGTTGAGAAACGGCTCTGCGTACATCCAGCGGAGCGACGATCAGGGCCACGAGAGCGAGAAAAGCAGCTATCAGAGTTCCAACAAACCCTTCCCGTAGGCGTGCCTGACGCATGCGCGAACGGTCCTCTAAGAGGCGTTCCTCGTGTTGCTCAATGTCCCGCTGAACAGCACGTATTTGTTCCATCAATTCGTTGCTGTGACTGGACATGAGCGCCTGTTGCGCAGCCCCGAGGCCTGATTCTCGGCGGAGGCGAATGCGTTCCGCCAACTCCGCCAGGCGTCTGGTAACCAGTGGTTGCAGAGTTTCCAACCGAGCCTGCTGGACGGGATTGTCGGCACTGAGTTGCTTTAGGTTGGCTAATGCGGTGGGGACTTTAGCGATGGCGGAGTCATAAGCCTGAAGGTAGTCACTCTGGTTCGTGATGATATAGGCGCGTTGCGCCGACTCCGCATCCTTCAAGTTGGAGAAGAATTGCTGAGCATAACTGATCACCTCGCGCGTATGGTTTACCCAAAAATCCGACTCGCTCACCTCCCGAACTGTCCAGATGGCGACAAGTCCGATGGCAAGAAGCATGCCGAACCCAATCGCGGACCAGTACAACGAGCGACGCTTTAGCGGATCGGCATCGTGGTTCCGTTGCGAATTGATGATTTCTCTTGCTGCCATTGCAAGGCCATGCGCTCTTGCATTCTTTTAGCTGAAATTGCTGCCATCATACCGCAACTTCCACCTTTCATTTTCGGCAGGAACTCTCCGCTATGTGCGCCATGCTTCGCTCCACGCTCGCTGTATGATAGTCAAACGATTGTGGGAGCGATCAGGACCTGCTATGAAACGTCTGCGCGTGCTGCTCGGGGATGATCACGCATTGATACTGGATGGTATTCGTGCGTCGCTGCAGCCCAGCTACGAGATCGTTGGACAAGCAACCGATGGGAAGAGCTTGGTGGATGCCGCTGAAAAGTTGCGCCCCGATTTAGTCATCCTCGACATCAGTATGCCAATTCTTAATGGCTTGGAGTCGGCTAAACGGATCAAGAGCTCCCTGCCAGCCACGCGGCTGATCTTCCTCAGCCAGCATCTGAATCCTGCGTACCTGAAACAGGCATTAAGAGCGGGCGCGTCGGGGTATGTTCTGAAATCTGGCGCTACGGAAGAGCTGCAGCTAGCGATTTCGATCGTGTTGAAAGGAGAGACCTACATCACACCGAGTTTCGGTGAGGATGTTATTGCCCGGCTTTGGGGTCGCTCGGGGGATGTGAATGAGCAGTCCGAGGAGCTAACGGAGCGGCAAAGAGAGATTCTGCAACTGATTGTCGAAGGGCGGGGAAACAAAGAGATCGCTGACGTGCTAAACCTGTCTATAAAGACTATCGAGTTCCATCGCGCTCGACTAATGGAAAAACTGGGCGTTCACACGGTTGCCGAACTTACCAAAGTTGCTCTGCAGCAAGGACTTATCCCCGAATAGAAAACTAGGGCAAACCCTAGTGGCCCCCTCCGTCATTTCCTTCTAGTGTGTTTCCAGGACTTTCAAGTGCTGGGCCTCAGCGAGGATGGGACATTGAAGGAATATGAACCGGTGGGACGCAAACGCATTCTGCTGGCCGACGATCATGGAACCATTGTCGACGAGATTCGCTCGCTGCTAAAGGACGAGTACGAAGTCGTAGGTGCGGTCGACAACGGCAAAACCCTGGTTGAGGCTGCTAAACGTTTGGACCCGGACCTTGTCATCAGTGATATCAGCATGCCCGTGATGACGGGGTTCGAAGCGGCTTCGAGAATGCGCGATCTCGGCCTGCGCGCTAAGATCATGTTTCTCACCGTGCAATCCTCTGCGGCTTATCTGAAGAGAGCTCGAAGCCTTGGCGCCTGCGGCTACGTTCTGAAGGTCTACAGCGCGGAGCAGCTGCCGATCGCCGTCTCCAAGGTGCTGGCGGGCGAAACCTACTTCTCGCCACAACTCGAACAGCCACGCCAGAGCTAGTCTTCTCAGCACTCAGCCGCCTCACCTTTACTGTTGTCGTTAAGCCGCCATAGACGCCTCGGGAAGTCCTACATAGGCGCCTGGAGTCTCTGAGGCAAGGTCCGTGACAGGCGAAGACTAGGGATTCACCTAGTATGCACACGTATCCGATACGACTACTTTAAGCACAACAGGGTAAGGCATCTTCAAACTTCAGCAACAAAAGGATGGCGGTTTATGCTGAGTTCAATCACTTCGGTTAGTCAACCACAGCAGCCTCTTACTTCTTCTTACATACATCGGTCCGCTGCAAGTTACTCACCATACGGTTTGCCCGTTACTGACAACTGCATGACATGCAAATTGCGTAACAGCAATTTCTGTTGCGCTCTGTCGCACGCATCACTGGAAGGCCTCGACCACATCAAGCATGCCACGGCTTACCCGCAAGGCGCATTGATCTTTGTCGAGGGTCAGGTGCCTCGGGGCGTGTACATACTTTGCCAAGGGCGCGCAAAGCTGATGACTACGAACAGTGATGGACGAAGTTTGATCGTCAAGATCGCGCAGCCGGGCGAGGTCCTGGGCTTGCATGCGGTAGTGAGTGGAAAGCCCTATGAACTTACGGTTGAAACCTTGCAGCCCTCACAGCTGGCCTTCGTCGGACGCGAGGACTTTCTGCGATTCCTGAAGTCGCATGGCGATGCCTGCTTGCAAGCTGCGCAGCAACTGAGTCTTGAGTGCCAATCGGCTTACGATGTGATTCGCTCAATCGGACTCAGCCATTCGGTGTCAGAAAAAATGGCGCGCCTTCTCCTGCAGTGGGCAGCGGATGTAAAGTTGACGGACGGTGTCATCCGGCTGAAGCTGTCATTGACCCATGAAGAGATGGCACAATTGATCGGCACATCGCGAGAGACTGTTACTCGTACGTTGAGCCAGTTCAAGAAGCAGAAGTTCCTTGACCTCTCGGGTTCGACGCTTGTGATTCGCAACAAGGCTGCCCTCGAACGCATGGTTGGCTGCTGAACGTGATCTCTTGTCTCGCGGCGCGGTCGAGCTTCCGAGCGGCGTCAGCGAAGGGGGTCTGCCAGGTAAGCTAAACCTTAGGTCGAATAATCGGCGTTGATTCTGACATATTCAGCTGAAAGGTCCGTGGTATAGAAGCGCACTGCGTGACGGCCCCGACCTATTTGCACGCGAACCTTGCACTCTGACTGACTCAAATGTTCGTGAGCTGCTCTTTCATCAAAACCCTTGGCGCAGCCGCCGCGGCATACTTGCTGTTGCCCAATGTAGATGTTCACAGCTGAGGGTTTTATGGGCACGCCAGAATTGCCGATTGCGGCCAGAATGCGTCCCCAATTTGGGTCGGCTCCAGCCCACGCCGTTTTTACAAGAGGCGAGTGCGCAATTGTTCTTGCTACTCGTAGCGCCTCTTCCTTGCTCCTTGCGTTCTCGACCGCGAGTTCTATGACGTGCTGAATGCCTTCTCCGTCACTCACGACCTGGTGAGCTAGTGACTGACACACTTCCAGCAACGCGCCGCGAAAGATCTTGCTGGCACCGCCATTCGATGGCATTTCACTCCTCCCGCTAGCCAGCAGCAGCACCGTGTCATTGGTTGAGGTG
>JBLNFC010000036.1:0-5889 GCA_050263355.1 Acidobacteriota bacterium | reverse complement strand
GAAGCACAACCGGGAAAAACGGACGAAGTTGAGGCTGCCTCTGCGACTCCTGCTGCCGAGCACCCCACATCGGAAGGACCTCAAGTTGTCCTCAAGATCCGGCGCCGGAAGTTCAATCAGCAGCAGTTCCATGCCGGCGAAATTGCTGTCACGCGGCGCTTGTTCCGTACGGGTGATAGCGAATACCTGCTCAATGGAAAGCTCTGCCGCCTGCGCGATATCCAGGAACTCTTCATGGGCACCGGTCTGGGCCCCGAATCGTACGCGCTGATTGAGCAAGGACGCATCGGTCAAATTCTCAGCAGCCGACCGACTGATCGTCGAGCCATCATCGAAGAAGCCGCCGGCGTCACCAAGTTCAAAACAAAGAAGCGACTCGCCGAGGCGCGCCTGGAGGATGCACGTCTCAACCTCTCGCGCGTGAACGACATCTTTGATGAAGTCACTCGACAAATGAATTCGCTCAAGCGGCAGGCCTCCAAGGCTGAGCGGTACGCCCGGTTGCGCGACGAAATGCGAGCCAAGCTGCGGGTAGTGCTCGCGAGCAAATTCGCACAATTGGATCAGCAAGCGACAGACCTGGACACTCAACTGAACACCATCGCAGAAGATATGCGTCAGCAAACTGAGAGTGTCCAGCAACTGGAGTCTGAGTCGGGCGAGCGCACACAACGAGGCTACGCAATCGACGCTGAACTGCGCCAGAATCGCGAGCGCATTGCGTCGATCGCCTTGGAAACCGACCGCGCGCAAGCACGGCGCAGACACAACGAAGAGCGTTGCCAGGAACTCGTGGTCCGCGCCGCTAATTCTGAAACCGAACTTGCGCAAGTAGCCTTCAAATTGGCTGAGTTGCAAAGAGAATTAGACGTCAATCGCGGAGTCTTGCAATCGGCTGCTGCGGACCTGATTGCGGCTCAGCAACTGCGCACGTCCTCCGAAGAAGATGCCGCCCAGGCCGCCAGTGACCTCTCCCAACTGGAGCAACAGCAGGAAGATGCGCGAATCGGCATCATGGAGGTGGTGAACGAATCAGCAAAGTCGCGGAATCAACTTACGCAGGCGGAAGAACGGCTAGCGGCAGTCGAACGCGAAACCACCCGGCTCCAGGTGGAGATTGCCTCCGCGGCCGCACAAATTGACGCTTTTGGCGGCCAACGTGGTCAATTGGCCCTCGAATTCGAATCGGTTTCCCAGCGCGTGGCCGGCCTGGCGACCGAAATCGTGGAGTTGCGCAAGACCCTCGAATCCAAACGCGCCGAGGAAGTGCATTGCAAGCGGCGTTTGGACGGCTTGCGAGCCGAATACGCTACCGCCTTGGGCAAAAAGGGCTCGCTGGAAGGCGTCATTGCGGAACATGGTTATTCGACTGAATCCGTTCGGCGGCTTTTTCAATCAGGCGTCATGCAGGGCGGACTGGCTCCCGCCGGAGTATTGGCCGACTTCCTGGAAGTCGAGCCGCACTACGAGGGTGTGGTCGAGGATTTCCTGCGCGATGAATTGAACTATGTCGTCGTGAAGTCGTGGGACGCCGCTGACGAGGGACTTCGTTTGTTGCGCTCGGATGTAGACGGACGAGCAACCTTCCTTGTCCATCCCCAGGATTCTCAGGCCAAGTTCTCTTTCGTTGTCGACGAGAACGCGCGGCAGGCCTCCCCAAGCCAGTCGATTGTGCCGCTAAAAAATTGCATTCGCGTCCTGAACGGCTTCGGCAAATCCCTGGAAGTGATTTTGCCAAAGCTCCGTGACGGTTACATCGTTCCCGAGTCGGGCTTGGGACGAGAACTTGCGCTTGAAAATCCCGATGCATTTTTCTTATCAGCTCAATCCGGTGAGTGCTTTCACAATGTGACGGTGACCGGCGGAAAGCAACGCGCGGAGGGACCACTCTCGATGAAGCGCGAACTGCGGGATGTCCTGCGCATGCTCGCAGATTTAGAAGAAGCGCTCAGGACCGAGGAGCACCGCGTTCTGATTCTTGGCCGTGAGATCAACCAATTGACATCTCTGCTCGAGCGGCTCGAAACCGAAAAACGTGAGGCCGAGAAGCAAGCGATGCAATCCGGACATATGCTGAAGCAATTGGATTCAGAGATGTCGCGGGTCAGTGAGCGCCTGTATGTAGCGAAACATGAGATGCAGCAACTGTCCGCCGAACGTGCCGAGCAGGAACGTTGCATTTCCGGCCGGCAAAGCGAGTTGGCGGCCCTCGAGATACGGCGAATGGAATTCGAGCAGTTGACGGCCTCTGCTCAGGCGTCGCTGGCGACGCTCCGCGAGCGGAGAGATGCCGCCGCCCAGGACGCCTCGCAACATATGGCGAGAGTCGCCACACTCGAGGAGCGACATCGGGCCGCGGCAGCCGTGCTGCAGCGCATCGAATCGCTGGTCAAGGAAATGTTCGATCGCCAGCAGGCGCTCCAGACACAACACGACGCTTCTCTTGCTGAAAAGCTGCAACGCGAAAATGAGAACGAGCAACTGGCTGAGGAAAGCATTGCTCTGGAAGCTGAGCGGAATGCGGTCGAAGTTCGCGAGGGACTACTGCAGTTTGAGTCCGAGCAAGTACGGGCACGCCTTGCTGAAATCGACGAGGCGCTGCACCGGGCCCGCAATCTTCTTGATCAGGCTCGCGACCGCCGCGGCGAACTGTCCGCAGCTGCGGCAAAATTGCAATCCGATGCGCAGTACATGGCGGAAACCTGCCTCAATGAGTTGGGCGTGCAACGTAGCGAACTGTTGAGCGACAGCGCCATCGCCATCATTGCCGGCGAAGCACTGCTTCAAGAGGATGCGTCCTACCGCGAGATACGCACGCGGCTGGATGCCATGGGACCAGTCAACATGATGGCGCTCGAAGAGTACAAAGAGACAGCGGAACGGCACGGCTTCCTGGAGACGCAACGAAAAGATCTGCTCGAGTCCATCGAGAATACCGTGGCCACTATCAGGGAGATAGATACAGTTTCGCGGCAAAAGTTCGAAGAGGCATTTGGCAAAATCAACGAGAACTTCCAGCATACGTTTACCAAGCTCTTCGGAGGCGGACATGCCTTTATGCGGCTCACCGATGAGGAGAACAGCGCCGAAAGCGGCATCGATGTGGTCGCATCGCCTCCGGGCAAGAGGCTACAGAACGTTCTGCTCTTGTCCGGCGGAGAGAAAGCTCTCACAGCTCTATCGCTGCTGGTGGGAATCTTCCAATACCAGCCGAGCCCCTTCTGTATTCTCGACGAGGTCGATGCCCCGCTCGACGAAGCTAACGTGGGCCGGTTCACCGAACTCGTCAAGGAGATGAGCCTGCAAACTCAGTTTGTGCTCATAACCCACAGCAAGAAGACCATGAGTGTGGCACCCGTGATGTACGGCGTCACGATGCAGGAACCAGGCGTTTCGAAGCTGGTGTCAGTAAAGTTCGGCGCGAGTGCGTAGGGTCCGCATTCAAAGCGGCCCTCGCGAAAAAATCATCTGCATGAGGACTGCAAGCCCGCAGTGCGCAAACCCTGAGACTTTTTCCGCCGCCGGCGATTCGTTGTGAGCATCTGCCCGGACGTTTTTTCCTCCGACATCCTCAGCTTTTCCACAATGTGATCAAGGCAAAACCGCATCTACCGCGGATTTTCGCTTGACTTGTCAGCAGCAGCATACCTCCGTTAATTCCGTACTGAGCACTGCCAAAAAGCAGTGACACAGGACATTGACAAAAATTCTGGGACAGCTAGAATACGCGACGCTTCTTCGCGATAAAATTCTGAGATGACATCACAACTACTCGACTCCGTCCTCCTGCAGACCGACTTTCCAGATCTAGAACTTCACGCCAGCGGGAAGGTCCGCGATGTTTACCGGATCGATAACGACCATCTGCTCTTTGTTGCCACCGACCGCATCTCGGCCTTTGATTACGTTCTCGCCACTGGCATTCCGCAGAAGGGGCGCGTGCTGACGCAGGTTTCCCTGTTTTGGTTTGAATTCCTGAAAGATATCGTTCCGAATCACCTCATCACAGCCGATGTGGATCGCTACCCCGCTCACATCAAGAAATATGCTGATCAGTTGCGCGGGCGCTCCATGATGGTGACGCGCGCCGACATGTTCCCCGTCGAGTGCGTAGTGAGAGGGTACCTGTCGGGTTCGGGCTGGAAGGAATATAAGACGTCCGGGAAAGTTTGCGGAATACCTCTGCCTTCGGGCTTGAAGGAATCGGACAAGCTTCCCGAGCCCATCTTCACGCCGGCTACCAAGGCGACCACGGGTCACGACATCAATATTTCTTTCGAAGAGATGTGCAAGATCGTGGATCCCGGTCAAAGCCGCCAGCTCCGCGATATCAGCCTCAAGCTTTATACGACGGCAGCCGATTACGCTCGCACGCGAGGCATCATTATTGCCGATACCAAATTCGAGTTTGGTATCACCCCCGCGGGTATCACTCTCGGCGATGAGGTCCTCACTCCCGACTCCTCACGATTTTGGCCGGCAGACAAGTATCAGCCCGGCAAGGCACAAGAATCGTACGACAAGCAATACGTCCGAGACTACCTGGAAGAAATTCGCTGGAACAAGCAGCCTCCGGCTCCTGCCCTTCCCGGGGAGGTGGCTTTGAAAACCAGTGAGAAGTACGTCGATGCATACCAGCAGCTGACAGGACGCAAGCTGGATGTGTAGGCGCGTGTTCTCTGGTAAGAAGAATTCATGAATGCGGCCGATTGGTTCATTATTGGAGGGCTTTTCATATCGGTCGTCATAGCAGTGTCCCAGGGCTTTTTTTACGAAGTTATCTCGCTCGCAGGAACGGTAGTTGCGTACCTGCTTGCGTCATGGCAGTACTACCGTGTAGCAGCCTGGCTTGCGCCTTACGTGAAGAGCGCGTGGGTCGGCGAGATTGCGGCATTTCTCGCAATCTTCGTCGCCATGGTCATTGTGGCTGGCTTCATCGGCCGCCTCGTCCGTTGGGTGATGAAGGAAGCCGGCTTGGGCTGGTTCGATCGACTCTTAGGCGCAGGCTTTGGAGTGTTACGCGGTGGATTGATCGTGGCTGTGGTGTCATTGGTAATGACGTCGTTTGCACCCGGTTCCAGGCTGCTGGAAGGTTCACAGTTAGCGCCGTACTTCCTGGTGGTCGGTAGGGCTGTTATTTGGTTGGCGCCTTCGGAATTGCGCGCTCGTTTCTATCAGGGGCTGAATCTTCTGCATAGCTCCGAAGAAACCAGGAGCGCGCCCCTGGGCCACTAGCACCACCTGAAACCGGCTAGCCTCGTTATAGAAAGAGAGACACCGTGAAAGATCAGCTCGAAGCTCTGATCCTGCAGATGTATCGAAGCAATATTCTCTATTCCGAGGCTGTAAGGGAATTCAAAAAGAAATTCATACTCACGGTGCTCCAGGAAAACAAAGGCAACCAGTGTCGCGCCGCCCGCCAGTTGGGCATGCACCGCAATACCCTTAGCCGCACCATAACGGAGCTGAAGATTGATGTGCGGCAGTTCCGCGACGGCGGCAAGCGTCCGCCTCGAAGTGCGCGGCCAGCAACCCTCGACCGCAGAGTTGCGCGGTAAGACGAAGGAATTTGCTCACCCTAGCCTTTACGGCAACCCGGAGTAACGATTTCTCAGCGCAACAAAAAGGCAGCCGTCTCCGGCTGCCTTTTTAACAGCTCATTTCTCCACCGCTACTGCGCAGCAGGCTTCCTCCGATGCGTCGCGGGTGCCTTCTTGGCCGGCGCTTTCTTAGGAGCTGCCTTCGTCAGTAGCGCGCCCTTGTTCATGGTCATCACAAAAGGACTCGGCTCGTAGGAAACCGGGGTTCCTTCGAACGCGAGCGTCTGACCTTCTTTGGGCATCAGCCGAGCCGGTATGGGGCCAGTCATGTCCAGGAGAATATCCGTTC
>JBLNFC010000035.1:0-8919 GCA_050263355.1 Acidobacteriota bacterium | reverse complement strand
GGACTGAAAATGCTGGGGTCGTACTACATCAACTTGCCTACCTGGGTGGCCCTGGTCGTAGTGGCTGGCGTGCTGGGAACTTCTGTGCTGGCATCCGTGCTGGCGCGAAAGAAGACGCGAGTCGAAACATAAGTTCGTCGAATCAGAATCGCAGGGAAACGCTATTCGAACTGGACGGACTCGCCTCTCACCACGGAGTGTTTGAGGAACTTGGGGTCATTCCTATCTGGAAAGTCGAGCCGATAGTGAGCGCCGCGGCTCTCTTCTCGCGCCAACGCTGACCGCGCGACCAGTAGCCCGGCAAGGTTGATGTTCTTCGCCTCATACGCGCGCCGACTTTGGGCATAGGCGGTCTTTGCGGTAAAGCCCTGTAGCTCCTGGATCGCGGTGCGCAGCCCGCTGCCGTCACGCACGATCCCAACCTTGTTCCACATGAGATCTTGCATTTGCCGGATCAGGTTCTCAGTGCTCGCATCCACCGGCCCGTTGGAAGCGGCAGGGCGATGCTTCTCCTCCTTGTGTTTCGGTGAAGTTTTTAACTCAGAACGCATGTGCATTCCTGCCCTCGCGCCGAAGACCAAGCCTTCCAAAAGTGAGTTGCTCGCCAGGCGGTTGGCCCCATGGACGCCCGTGGCAGCGGCTTCACCCGCCGCATACAGACCCGCAACATTGGTGCGCCCTTCGAGATCCGTCTTCACGCCACCCATGGCATAATGCGCAGCCGGCCGAATCGGAATCAGGTCGGTGGTGATGTCCACGTTGTACTGCATACATGTGGAATAAATCCGGGGGAACCGTTTCTTCAGGTGTTCGGCCCGGAGATGGGTTAGATCCAAATAGACCACGGGATCGGTGGCTCGGCTGACCTCCAACTCATGAACGATGGCGCGCGCCACAACATCGCGAGGGGCGAGTTCCGCCAGCTCGTGATACTTAGGCATGAACCGCACCATCTCGAGATTTCGCAGGTACGCGCCCTCACCCCGCAACGCTTCTGAGAGGAGAAACCGAGGAGCGGTCCTGAGGTAGAGCGCGGTGGGATGAAATTGAATGAACTCCATGTCGCTGATCTCCGCGCCGGCACGATATGCCATCGCCACTCCATCTGCGGTAGCTACATTGGGATTCGTAGTGTTGCGATAGAGCTGCCCCAGTCCACCCGTGGCCAGAAGGACGCCTGACGCACTGACGTGCTCGTGAACGCCCTGGTCGCTCATCAGCGAAATGCCGCCGACGCGGTCATGTTCAATGTGCAAATCAGTGGAAAATTCGAATTCGCAGACCGAAATGTGGTGAAGTGTTTTCGCTTTGGCATAAAGGGCGCGCAGAATTTCCCGTCCAGTGGAATCTCCGTGTGCGTGCAGGATGCGGTCCCGGCTATGTGCTCCTTCGCGGGTAAAGGCGAGCTTCGTGCCGCTACGATCGAACTCAGTGCCCCAGCGGATCAGCTCTTCGATGCGCTCAGGCCCTTCTTCTACTAGAACGTGAGCCGCTTCCGGATTGCACAATCCAGCTCCTGCATTCAGCGTGTCCTGGTAGTGCAGCGTGACTTCATCCTCATCGCTCAGTGCGGCAGCAATCCCACCTTGCGCATACTGCGTGTTCGATTCGGTTACCTCGCGCTTGGCCAGCACCAGCACTCGTCCCGCCGCAGCGAGTTCGATGGCTGCGCGCAGGCCGGCAACACCCGCGCCAATGACGACGAAATCCGTCTCTCGCGGTGGGGTCTTCATTCGGAAAAATGGTAACACGTAGACAGAACGGCAGGGATAGAGTCGTACGTTATGATGGAAACTTGATGACTCAGATCAAAGTTGCGGTCGAGCCCCAGCCATACGATGTGCTCATCGAAAGCGGCTTAATCGAGCACGCGGGGAGTCGTTTGCGAACTCTTTTCCCAGAGCGAACGGCCTGCTTTGTGGTGACAGCTGCGCCAATACGGCGCAAGTGGGGCACAAAACTGACCTCCTCACTGACCCGGAACGGCTGGCAAATGAAGATGATTGAAATGCCAGACGGCGAGCGTCACAAGCGAATGGCAACCGTCGAGGCATTGGCGGAAAAGCTGGTCGCTCTCCGTGCCGATCGCAACGCTGTGCTGATCGCGCTGGGCGGGGGCGTTGTCGGAGATGTGACCGGTTATCTCGCCTCCATCTACATGCGCGGAATCGATGTTGTTCAAATTCCCACCACAGTTGTGGCCCAGGTTGACGCGTCCATCGGCGGCAAGACTGGCGTCAATTTGAAGGCCGGCAAGAACCTGGTCGGCACCTTTCATCAACCGCGGGTGGTGCTCATCGATCCGAATTTGCTCTCGACCCTTCCTGAGAGAGAGTTTCGGTCTGGCCTTTATGAAGCCTTGAAATGCGGTGTGATCGGAAAACCTGAGCTGTTCCAGCGCTTCGAAGAACGTGGCCATTCAATCTTGAAACGCGATCCAACGGAACTCGAGTACCTCATTACGGAGAGTGTCAGACTGAAGGCGGAGATCGTGTCGGCAGATGAGCGTGAAACTGGCCTGAGGCGTGTCTTGAACTTCGGTCACACCATCGGACATGCTTTGGAAGCGGAAACAAAATATCGCCGCTTTCTGCACGGCGAGGCCGTTGCCTGGGGAATGATTGCGGCGTGCGATATTGCAGCAGAAATTGGTAAATTGCCTGTCGAACTGTCCCGCCGCATTCAAACTACGGTGCATCAGCTAGGCAGTCTGCCGAAATTCGACTCGTCCGCCGACCGAATCATGCGCTTGCTTGGGTCCGACAAGAAAACCACCAATGGTGTCGTACATTTCGTTCTCCCTCGCGCAATCGGAGAAGTCGAAGTCGTAAAGGACGTCCCCAAAGCGGCCATTATCAGGTCCATCCAAAGATTGCGGGCGCAATCGCGTTGAGCAACTCCGACAAAGGTGTTTTTGGTTCCAGCCCGGAAGGCGCGCCTGATCCGCATGCGGCAGCTGTCGCTGTCCGCGAGATGTTCACGTCCATAGCTCCTCGTTACGACCTGCTCAACCACGTATTGTCGTTCAATATTGATCGCCTGTGGTGGCGACGCACCGCCAAGAGCTTCGCCGGGATATTGAATCGTCCGGACGCGCAAGTTCTTGACCTGTGTTGCGGCACGGGTGATATGGCTTTTGCATTGCTTAGGCAATCGAAGTCCAAGGCGTGGATTTTCGGCGCAGATTTTTCGCATGCCATGTTGCAGCGGGCAAGGGAAAAGGGGCAGGGAACATCTCTTTGCTGGATCGAGGCGGATGCTTTGTCTCTGCCCTTCACGAACGAAAGATTCGATCTTCTGACTTCCGCCTTCGGCTTTCGAAACCTGGCGGATTACGACACCGGACTGCGTGAAATCGTGAGAGTGCTAAAGCCAGGTGGAGAGTGCGGCATTCTCGATTTCGGGGAACCGGAAGGTTTTCTCGGAAGTGTCTACCGGGTTTACTTTCGACACGTCCTGCCTGCGGTGGGCACATGGATTTCAGGTGTACGCGGTCCCTACGCGTACTTGCCCTCGTCGGTAGAACGGTTTCCCAATCCCGAGCAGATGCTGGCACGAATGAAGCATGCAGGCTTTCGCGAGGTGAGTTGGACGCCTTACTCATTCGGCATTGCGGGTCTCTATCGTGGCAAGAAGTAGCGAAAATCCTGCGAAGATTCTCGGTCCTACGGCTGTTGTGCTTTCTCGAGGAGTTCGGCCAATCGCGAGATATCGTCGGCTGAGGAATCGCCCACCAAGAAAAACCGGAGTCCGCCCTCATCAAACGTTTTCTGATTGAAGGAGAGTTGCTGTCGCACGCCGGAATCGCTCGCCAAGCGATCCGGTAGAGCCCGGTCCTGGAATACGAATACAGATATTCGATGTTGTCGTATCTGATAGATCAGTTGTGCCCCGGGCGTCTGGTTCAGATATGCCACGCGACCACCGATCAGGGTGAACTCGGAATTCTGCAGTTCAGGCAGGTTGAAGCTGAACGGAATCTTTCCCTGAAACCATGGCTTCACGGTATGGCGGTCGGAAGAGGCCACGTCGATGGGATTGGCACTTGCCATGGTGGCAACATGCAGATCAGCTAATTCGCTGAAAAGGTGCGTACGCCTGCTCCTTTGCTGTCCGACATAAGCGAGAGACAATCCGACAAGCAGCAGGAGAGCGACGGCGCCCCAGGCCCACGCCGTTAATCGCGGCCTTCGGCTGGTCTTTGTGAGCATTTTTCTACGAAATTCTGCGCTGGGCACAAAACGCTTGCCCGCATTCTGCACCATGTGCTTCATCTGCACGCGAGCGAGCGCATCGGCAGCACAAGCCGGGCAATCACGGACGTGCGCATCGAATGCGCGCATCTCGTCTCCAGAGAGTTCTCCGTCAAGATAAGTGTCGAGTTTCGTGCTCCACTGGTCGCAGCCCATGAGTCAACTCTTCTTTAATTTCTGCGCAAGAATCTCGCGTAGCGCCTTGCGTGACCTCGATAGGCGCGACATCACGGTTCCGATCGGAATCGACAGTGTCTCGGCGATCTCCTGGTACGACATTTCTTCGACTTCACACAGCAGCAGAATTTCGCGCGCATTTACCGGCAGCTCAGCGATGGCATCCTGCACCAACTGCTGATTCGAGCGCTCGATCAGAATCGCCTCCGGCGTGCCGGAATCGGCTACGGCAATCTCGCCGCCATCTTCGTCCTCAAAGGGAACGGTTCGCGTGGCCTGCAGGCCCGTCCGGGACGTCAGGAACGTATTGCGCAGAATGCGGTACATCCAGGCTCGAAAATTCGTGCCGGGCTGGAAAGAGGAAAAGCCGCGCAATGCTTTGGCGTAGGTCTCTTGCACCAGGTCCTCTGCCTCCTCGCGATTCTGTGCCATCCAATGCGCGAAGTTGAAGAGCTGATCGAACAGCGGCATAGCCAGCTCTTCAAACATCCCGGACTTAGGTCCGTCCGACACGCGCTCTAGAGTAAACCGTCTAGGCGAGGTTTTATTCCATCTTTTTCGCGAAATGTTCGCGCGGAATATTTCCGCCCTTTGCCAGTTCTCAGCAGCAGAACGACAAAGGAGTGCAGATGAAAAAACCATTCGACCGTAGATCGTTTCTGAAGGTTTCTGGCACAGCTCTGGGGATTGGCGTGCTGTACACGGCCGTTCCTCTGGTGGCTGGCGGCGAAACTGGCGAAATGATGAGATGGATTGGCAGGAAGAATGGGGAAGCCACAACCCCGTTCTCGTTTGTTCAACTGAGCGACGCTCACGTGGGATTCAATGGTCCCCCTGATCCGTTAGGCACCAAGGCCTTCGAGCGCGCGGTGGAGATGATTAACGCTCTGCCGCAACAGCCGGACCTCGTCTTGTTCACCGGCGACCTTACCCACGACACCGAAGATAAGGATGTGCATGCGCAACGCATGAAGCAGTTCATGGAGATTTCGCGACGCCTCAAAGTTGGCAAGATCATGCACGTTCCCGGCGAGCACGACGCAGGGCTCGACGGCGGTGCGATGTACCGGGAATTTCTGAAAGATACCTACTACTCGTTCGATCACCGCGGAGTTCATTTCATCGGTCTGGACAACGTTTCTCGCGCCAAGCCCGAAATCGGGCCCGAGCAGCTAGCGTGGATGAAGAAAGACCTTGCAAGGTTCCCAAAGAGCGCGCCCATCGTGGTTTTCACGCACCGTCCGCTCTTTGATCTGAAGCCGGAGTGGGAATGGTTCACCAGCGATGGCGACGAGGTCATGAACCTGCTAGCTCCCTATGAGAACGTTACCGTCCTCTACGGACACATACACCGCGATCACGAGCACACGGAAGGGAATTCGCGTCACTATGCAGCACGCTCGCTGATCTTTGCTTTTCCGGATCCAGAGCAGGTTCAGCAGAAGAAGCCGATTGCCTTTGACAAAGATCATCCGTTTAAGAACCTCGGCATTCGGCTGGTGAACGAAAAGGCTGGAAGCGCTTCAAGCTCCACTGTAAGTGTTCAAGATGTCGAACTCACGCTTCAAGAATTCTCAGAAATTAACGGCATTCAACAGGTTCTCAAACAACCAAATCTATAAAAGGAGAGTTAAGTGATCAACGCAAGGAGTTTTCGCAGAGCGTTCTCTGCCATGGCTTTGACGTTAGGAGTTGTTGTGCTGCTCGCAGTGACCAACGCATCGACCGTCAAGGCCGATGAAGCGAATCGCGTAATCGATATTACGGCGAAACGCTTCGCTTTCACCCCCAACACCGTCACGCTCAAGAAGGGCGAAAAAGTTACGCTCCGGCTGCACAGCGAAGACGTGACCCACGGCTTCTTTATGCGTGCACTGAAGATCGACGAAGTGATCGAGCCAGGGCAGACGAAAGATATTGTCGTTAATCCCCAGACTGCTGGTTCCTTCACCACCATCTGCGACCACTTCTGCGGCGCGAATCACGGCAACATGAACATGACCATTGTGGTGGAGTAGGCAGGTGCGAACGGACGCAAAGTGGGCGAGGACGTCTCTTGTGCTGCTGCTCATGGCATCAACCGGCTGTCAGGTCCGGCAGCCCGCTGCGCTTGAGACGTCCTTGGTCCAGCATGTCAAGCGAAGCATCACCGTACGAGGAAAAGACGTTCGCAATCCGTTGCCTGCCACCGAGGAGAACATCCGCGCCGGCCAGGCAAACTTTGGAAACTATTGCATGGTGTGCCACGGACTCGATGGCCAGAACACAGGCGTTCCGTTTGCCGGCCGACTGTCACCCCCCGTGCCGGAATTGAACTCACCGGCCGTACAGGCGTATAGCGATGGTCAACTGAAATGGGTGATCGACAACGGCATCTTTCCCTCCGGAATGCCGGCCTCAAAGGGAATGCTCAGCGACGAAGAAATCTGGCAAATCGTGCACTACATCCGGCACTTGCCCGCGAGAGGGAGTTTGGGAGATCCGGTCGTGTATGGCGGAACACCGCCTGGAAAGTGAAGAGCTGCGCTCAGAAAACAGTCAGACTGTTGCCGTATGGTGTACCGCGGCAGTATCCGCCAGGTTGCCAAGACTCTCAACGAACGCGCCTTCCACGGTGTAGCGCATCACGACCTCGTAATCGTGTCCCAAAAACGCGCGAAGGCGGTCGGTGTTCATGATGCATTCTCCCATCATGTAAGGCGCGATCTCCGGCGGGATGGCGGAAAGTCCTCTCCTCCAGGCGAACTCCAGTGCCGCTTTGCAGGCCCATTCCCCGGGAACGCGGATGAGTTTTGAGTTCGACAGTTCTATGCATCGTCCGATCGTCAGGGGTTCACCGCGCCCAGCGACGTTGAGGATGCTCAAACGCTTTGATTCCGGCTCGCGTTCCAGCACGTGCGCGATGAGTCGCGCCATATCATCGATATGCACGTACTGAACCCGGTTCTCCAGGTACTGTTTGCGATACGGTAAGACGCAGGGCAGGCGTTTCCCTTGTTCTCGCATTCGCGCCGCCCGGCGGCTCGAACCGTTCGGCGTTCCGCGAAAAATTCCTACCAGGTAGTTATCCACCTCGGCGCCGGCAAAGATATGGGGCCGCAGAATGTACGTGCTGCAACCGCGCATGGAAGGCGCTCGTTGCTGGACCACCTCGTCACTTTCCTTTTTGTGAACTCCATACGGATAAGTGTGTGCCCGCAGCGGAGCATCTTCCGAGAGGGGGCCGTTGGCGTTGGGTCCATACGCAGAGACACTGCTTGGAAAGATGAACTTTTCTACGATCACCTGGTCCCGATTGGCTTCCGTAATGGCTTCCATGACCCGCGCCGTGCCTGCGACATTGATCTGCCACATACGCTGCCGGTCAAAGACCCCCATGCGAACCTGGTCAAGTACAAAGGCCAGATGCAAGACGGCTACTGCCTGCCTCTCCTGGATGAGGTGATACAACTCGCGGCACGATTCCTCGCGGCCCAAGTCCATGCGAACAAAATGCACGACCCGTTCCGTTTTCGGAGGACTGACGTCGACCCCCACGATCGAAAACATGCCCAGCAACGGCAATAAGCGGGTCCCCAAGTGACCCGCGATGCCGGTAATGATCACCGTTGGTTTGCTGCTATCCATCATCGAATGTGACCGCTTACTTGGGTGGAGGGGTCGTCGAGGAAGGCGGCGTCTGTCCACTTTCTGCTGCCTTCGCCGGCGCGGAGTTCGGCGCTGCTGGTGCGCCAGGCTGCCCAGGCATTTGCATCCCGCTGTGTCCTCCTGCTGCTGGTGCAACGCCAGGCGGCATACCAGCAGGAGCGGCATCCGCAAAGTATTTTTCATTCAAATCGGTCTTGGCGGATTCCTGGATCTTCTGAACCGTGTCCTGCATCCTTTGCTGGGCGAGAGTGGCCCGGATCTGATCTCGAGCTTCAGCCAGGGGCTTGGTATCTTTCGAAATCACCTTATAGATGTAGTATCCGTTCGGTTCCGTGATGAGGTCGGAAACTTGTCCTGCTTTAAGATCGAGCACCGCGCGATGGCTTACCGGTACTTCGCTCGGGGTTAGCTTCCCGACACTGGTGCTGGGCGGAGTACCTTTGATGGAGGCGGCATCGAAGGCTTCTTTCTGAAGCTTGTCGAAATCCTCTCCTGCTGCAGCCCGCGTATGCAATGTTTCAGCCTCCTTCTTCATGGCTTGTTCGTCAGCCGTTTTCTTCGCTTCCTCATCAGCTTTCTTCTGATCGGCCGACTTCTGGTCAGTGGCTTTTGCCTGCTCCGGTTTGGGCGCGCTCTTCGCCGGCCCAGCGGCCTGATCGGAATCTTCGCTTTCATTCTCGGCTGACTCAGTTTGTTTTTCCTTGGGGATGAACAAGCGCTTCATATCAGCCTGTTGGAAGGCGGACATGTTGTCCTTGTAATACTTCTCAATGTCCGCGTCGGGAATCTTTTAGGACTCCTCCTTTAACGACCGGCTCAATTCCTGAGAAAGTATTTGCAG
>JBLNFC010000034.1:0-4360 GCA_050263355.1 Acidobacteriota bacterium | reverse complement strand
TGGCTCCACAAGGGCCAGATTGTTCTCAAGTTCGAAGGCGTTGAATCGATGTCGGACGCCGAAGCTCTGGTTGGTTGTGAAGTGCAGGTTCCAGCCAGCAACCGGGCCAAGCTGGAACCCGGGTCAGCATACGTGAGCGATCTTGTGGGATGTGCGGTTTTCGACGGAGATCGCCAGATCGGACTCGTCCAGGATGTGCAGTTCGGCGCCGGTGAAGCGCCGTTGCTGATCGTGAAGGGCGTCAAAGAGTACGACATTCCGTTCGCCGATGCATTCCTCGGGAACGTGGACGTACGTGGGAAAGAGATTCACATGCTTCTGCCGGAAGGCATGCTGGAGGTAAATGCTCCCATGACGGCGGAGGAAAAAGAGCTGCAGAAGAAGAGTAGTGGTCAGTAGTTCTTGATGCGGACAGTCGCAGGCGCTGAGGACGGAAGCCGAGGAACTGACGACTGATGCGGGTCGACATTTTAACGATCTTTCCCGAGTTCTTTCGCGGACCGCTCGACTACGGCATAGTGCGGCGGGCGCGTGAAGCGGGGCTGGTGAGGATTGAAGTTCACGACCTGCGGACGTCTGCGCGCGACCGGCACCGTACGGTAGATGACCGCCCATTTGGCGGCGGCGAAGGCATGGTCCTGAAGCCGGAACCGATCTTTGAATGCGTTGAGAATTTGAATGTGCTGCCGCGGAGTGAGCGATTGCGCGAAGGCGGGTCGCAGAGCGTTACGGTGCTCTCGGCGCAAGGACGCCGTTTCGATCAAAGCGCTGCCAGCAAGTTGGCGCTGCTGGATCAGATCGTACTTATCTGTGGCCGCTATGAAGGCGTGGATGAGCGTGTAAGCGAATTCCTGGCCGATCGTGAGCTGTCCATCGGCGACTACGTTCTCAGCGGTGGAGAGTTGGGCGCGGCCGTGATCTTGGACACGATCACGAGATTGATACCAGGGGCTGTCGGCAACGAAGCTTCGACGAGACAGGAGTCATTCACGGCGGATTTACAGGTTGGCTCGAGCGATGCGCCGGATTCGACGTGTGGCTCGGGTGGGTTGCTGGATTATCCGCATTACACGCGCCCAGCTGAATTTCGAGGAATGAGCGTTCCCGAGGTTCTGGTCTCGGGGAATCACGACGAGATCCGGCGTTGGCGGCGGCGAACGGCATTAGAGAAAACTGTGCGCAACCGGCCCGATTTACTCGAGAGAGTGACGCTCAACAGTGAAGATAAGAAAATGCTCGCCCAGATTACGGGAAAAGAAATCTAGAGAAGGAAGACGAACATGTCGAACCCAGTCATAGATAAATTGCTCGAGAAAACCAAACGCACCGACATTCCCACCTTTCGGCCGGGTGATACCGTGCGCGTACAGGTAAAGATCAAGGAAGGTGACAAGGAGCGCCTGCAAGCTTTCGAGGGTGTCGTCATCTCCAAGAGCAACGGTCCGCAGGCCCACTTCACCGTGCGCAAGATGAGCTTCGGTCAAGGCGTTGAGCGTATCTTCCCTGTTAATTCAAAAGTGGTGGATCGCGTGGATGTGCTGCGCTCCTCCAAGGTGCGACGCGCCAAGTTGTATTACCTCCGTGCGTTGAGGGGCAAGGCCGCGCGACTGAAAGACGTAGAAAGGGCTTAGCCATCGGAGCCATGTGTTGACGAGCCAACGATTTTTACCACCGAGGACATAGAGGACCACGAAAGGCTTAATGGCAAGACCTTTGTGATACTTCGTGTCCTCTGGTGGATGTCTTGGAATTTGTGGCGGTTCTTTGAATCTCGAAGCAACCCAGGGTTCAAGCGAGTTCAGAAGCTTCGGTCTTTGCCCTGTTAATCCACCTGCCAGACGGTATCGAGTACCGTTCCATCCACCCACTTCACCACTGCGACGGGGCGGTCGCCAGGTTTGGGACGTGAGGGCTTTCCGCCGCAAATCTTCTCGACCTCGGCCTTGATGTCCTGAATCGGTCGAATAGGTAGACCCGAACCTTTGGTGGCGTCGATCAAATCCCGGCGGCGAGGGTTGATGGCAATTCCCCGCTCGGTGGCGATTACGTCAATTAACTCCCCTGGACCGGTCAAAGTCGTCACTTCATCCACAATCACCGGAATGCGATCTCGAAAACTCGGCACCGCCAGAATCGTACAGCCTGATGCCAGACAGTTCTGCCATCCCCCGATTCCGTGCAGCAGGCGGCCATCGGAGTGGGTAACGACATTGGCGTTGAAGTTGACGTCCACTTCGGTGGCGCCCAGGACTACGGCATCGACCAGTGAGGCGAAGTTTCCTTTGCCGTGGTAGTTGTAGGAAGTGAATGGCGAGGTGGCGACGTGATTTGGGTTGTTGGCCATCGACTTCACGCCATCGAGATCGAACGTCTGACCGTCCAGGATGTAGTCGGTTAATCCCTCTTCGAGCAGTTCAACAAGATATTTCGTCGAGCCGCCGCGCACGAAGCGGGCTTTCACGCCTGCCTCCTTCATCATCCTCTTCAGATAATCGACAAAAGCGAGCGCGATGCCCCCTGCCCCGGCCTGAAATGAAAAGCCATTACGCATAATTCCCGCTTCCCGCAGAAAACGAGCTACGAATTCGGCGATGCGTAACCTATCTGGCGAGCGGGTGATCTGAGTCGTCCCGGAGACGATCTTCTCGGGATCTCCAATGGAGTCCACCTGCACGACGTAATCAACATTGTTGCCCTGGATCTGCCATGGGATGCACGGGAACGGGACAAGATTGTCGGTGACGGCGATGACGTTATCCGCATACGTGGAATCAGCGAGCGCAAATCCAAGAGATCCACAAGCCGATTTCCCATGCGACCCGTCGGCGTTTCCAAACGCATCCGCTGTGGGGGCGGCAATAACGGCTACATCGATATGAACCTCGCCATCTTGGATCGCTTGCCAACGACCACCGTGGGATCGCAGAACGCCCATGCCACGCATCTTGCCGTGCGTGCAATAGTCCCCGAGTGGGCCATTCATGCTGCCCTCGATGTGGTGGATGACTCCAGATTCCATCAACTCGATGGCACCCTTTTGCGAAGGAAACGATGCGCTGGGGAACCAGGTGAGGTCTTTCACACCAATGCGAGACGCGGCTTCGAGTGCCATCAGAGCTACTTTGTCGCCATCTCGAAGGTGATGATGGCTGGAAATTACCATGCCATCGCGCAGTCCGCATTTGCGCAGAGCTGTCTCCAGGTCAGCGACGATCTTGTTGCCATCCTCGGGATAGTTAGCGGCGGTACGCAGAGGAGGGGCGGCTTTGCGTCCGCGTGGCTGGTATTTGGCGACGCCAATGTAGGGAATTTGTGGCCGGCCATTCACCATGGCCGGAACCATGCGTCCGGCAGCATTCAGCGCCAGCTCAGGTTTTTGTGTCATTGATGTCGATTGGCTCCGGAATGTTAAGCGGTCTTTGTGACCAAACCCATGGACTCAGCACGGGCGATCAACTTCAGCGCGCGCTGCACAACCGGCGGGTCGATCATCTTCGATCCCAAACTGACAACGGCCAGTCCTTTCTCCTGTGCCTCGTTAAAGGCTGCGATGATGCGCAGTGCTTTCTCGACCTCCACCTGGGTTGGCGCAAAGGCCTGGTGCACAACAGGTATCTGCATGGGGTGCACACAACCCATGCCCTCGAAGCCCAGGGCTCGGGCATTGAGGCCCCAGCAGCGCAAGCCTTCTATGTCGCCAACATCGCCGAAAACTGAATCGATCGCCTGCACACCGGCGGCTCGCGCAGCATTCACCAAGCGTTGCCGAGCAAATAGAGACTCAGTGCCGAGGACAGTTTTTGGCACGCCGAGATCGGCGGTGTAATCCTCCAGGCCTATCGTGAGCGCGGCAATCTGAGCGCTGGCACTGGCTATCTTGTAGGCATTCTCAATTCCTACCGCGGATTCAAGAATCGGCATCATCCAGATCGGCCGCTTCAAATCATGCCGCATTTTGAGATGCTCAATACGTTGGCCCACTTCCATGACCTGATTAGGACCTTCGACCTTGGGAATGAGGATGAGATCAGGACATTCAGGGATAATCTCGTCCAAATCTTCCAAGCCAAGTGGAAGTTGATTGATTCGCACCATGCGCTCGCAACCGCCGAAATCAACCGCGCGCAGAGCGTTGCGGACGAGCAGACGAGCCGCATCCTTTTCGGTGGTGTGAACGGAATCTTCCAAATCGAGGATGATTGCGTCAGGCCCGTGAAGCAGCGCATTGACGAAGTATTTGGGCTCGCTTCCCGGAAGGTACAAGCGCGACCGGCGCATGCGATCCGGCGCAGAGGGTTCAGGAAGAGGATTGGCGTCGGGCAGAGCATTTTTGTCTTTAGCCAATCCGGCGCGTTTTACC
>JBLNFC010000033.1:0-4649 GCA_050263355.1 Acidobacteriota bacterium | reverse complement strand
AACGTTGTGACCAAGTCCGGAACCAACGAAATTCATGGTTCCGTTTATGAGTTTCTTCGCAATGAAAAGCTAGACGCGCGCGGATATTTCGATCCGGAGAGGGGGGATTTCAAGCGCAATCAGTTCGGCGGAACGATTGGTGCGCCGATAGTGAAGAACAAAGTCTTCTTCTTTGGCGATTACCAGGGCACACGGGAAGTGCGCGGTGTCTCTTCTGGCGTGATTAACGTTCCGTCTCTGCTTGAAAGGTCCGGCGATTTTGCCGATCTCGGCACTACCGGGTACGAACCCTTCAGCGGCACAGTTCGCGGCGATCCTGCTGACCCTAACAACTTTCCCGCGGTTTTAAGCCAGCGCCTGGGATACGCGGTGGTGTCCGGAGAACCGTACTATTTTTCAGCCACTGACATCAATCCCAACACAAATGCTCCATACGGCGCTCCCTGCACGAGCAATACCCAGTGCGTCTTTCCAGGTGCAAACGGACCGGTGATCCCGCAGTCGGCATGGTCCCCGGTCGCAGTCAAGACTCTGAGATTTCTGCCGACTCCGACGGGATCCTCGGGCGGAACGCCGTTCTTCTCGAGTGCTGCGGAGAGGCAGCGTTTGCGTGACGAGAAATTTGGAATAAAGGTTGACTTCAATACCGCCCATCTTGGCAATTGGTCTGGTTATTATCATTGGGACGATGCTAATTTCTTGAGTCCCTATCCCGCTTTCACTTCCAACCTGCCGGGATTCTCTGCGGTTACCCTGTCACGAGCACAGCAGGCGCAACTGAGTAATACCGCCATTCTCAATCCCAATACCGTTAATGAAGTGCGCTTCAACTACACGCGTTTTGCCTTCCTGAAGAACAAGCCTGTGGGCGGGTTGGGCAAGATCGAAGACTTCGGATATGTTCGTGGTGATTCAGCGAACCCCTTGGGTGTGATCCCAACAAACAGTGCATACGAAGGTGTCGCTCCCATCAGCTTCGGTCAAATGGGAGCGAACTTTGGGCTGCCGGACGGGACTACTGGGCAATATAACAACACCTTCCAGGTCATCGATAACTTCTCAAAGGTGGTTGGAAAGCACACGCTGAAGTTTGGCGGCGACATTCGCTATATTCAGGTCAACGAGCGTAATACGTACACTTCCAATGGCTGGTTCGAATTTGATGGGGGTGAAACTGGAAACGATTTTGCTGACTATCTACTCGGTGCTCCCGATCTCTTTAACCAGACCAGTCCCCAGTTGCTGGATTCCCGCACCAAATACTACGGTCTCTATGGCCAGGATACGTACAGGGTAACGTCGGACCTAACCGTGAACTACGGGTCGCGCTGGGAAGTCAGCCAGCCCTTCTACGACACGAAGGACAGAATCCAGACCTTCGTCCCGGGGGTCCAGTCAAAGGTTTATCCTGACTCGCCCACCGGCTTCGTTTTTCCAGGCGATCCCGGGGTTCCCCGTACGCTGGCGCCTACCCAGTACAACCGCTTTGCCCCTCGGCTGGGCCTCGCTTACTCACCGGGCGCGACCGAAGGATGGGCAGCGAAGCTCTTTGGCGGTCCAGGCAAAACGAGCATCACTGCCGGTGGCGGAATCTACTATACCGCCATCGAGGACCTGACTCTGTTCAACGAGGTCGGCGATGCGCCCTTCGGATTGTTCTGGGTGAGTCCATCGCCTATCTATATCGAGGAGCCCTATAAGCGACGTGTGGGTCAAGCTGATCCGGTAGGAAACCGCTTCCCGTTTACCATTCCTCCAGCGGGAGCGACGGGAATATGGTCGACATACCTGCCGATCGCCTTCGCGCCCACTTACAGCCTCAGAAACAAGCTGCCCTACTCGGAACAGTTCAGCCTGAGAATTCAGCGTGAGCTTCCGAAGAGCATGATGCTCTCGCTTGGTTACATCGGTTCTCGTGGCCGACATTTGTTATCCACGGTCGAGTCGAACCCAGGAAATCCCGCTTTATGCCTACAAACTCCGACTTGCGGGCCTTTTGGCGAGGACACCATTTATGACCTCGGAGCTGGAAAAGGATTCGTATTCGGAACACGGCCTTATTCGGTGACCTCCGGTCGTGAACTTGACAGAGCTTCGGGCACAGGATCGTTGGACTTCCAGAACAACGCGTGGGAAGCTACCGCAGCGAATTCCAATTACAACTCGTTGCAGGTTCAACTGGAAAGGAAAGTGGGAGCACTGCGATTACTAGGGGCCTACACCTGGTCAAAGTCAATTGATAACTCCTCCGGATTTTTCGACCCCATTAACCCGTTCAACCCTGACTTGAGCCGTGCGCTATCTACCTTCGACATTGCTCACAACTTTGTTGTCAGCTACAGCTACGACTTTCCCTTGTTCAGGTCGGGAAACGGCTTTACGGGAAAGTTGCTTTCCGGCTGGACCCTCTCGGGTATCACTCGGTTCGCGACCGGATTCCCAGTGACTCTGAGTGAGGGCGACGATAACTCTCTATGCGGGTGCGACGGCGTCGACACTCCCAACTACAATGGGCAACCGATCCATTTTCTCGATCCGCGAGGGGAGGGCAATCTGTTTTTTGATCCATCCCCATTTTCGCCCGAGACACTCGGCAGTATCGGGAATACGAAGCGGCGATTCTTCCATGGCCCGGGATTCAACCAGTGGGACTTCGCACTGCACAAAAATACCCGTGTGACGGAGAGGATGCTGCTCGAGTTCCGGGCGGAATTCTTTAATGCGGTCAATCATGCACAGTTTGCAGATGTTGATGGCGCCATTGACGGCAACATGGGCCACGTTCAGCGAGCGCTTGATGGCCGCATTGGCCAGATGGCGCTGAAGCTTTCGTTCTGAGGCATATGGGCACAGTCTGATCAGGGCACGGCTTGGGTCGTGCCCTTTTTATCAAATCGAGCCCTGCCAGAGGGGCAATTCACTTCAGTGACCAACGCTTCCTACCAGGAAACACGATGAAACCCCGTCTCAAGACAGTCACTATGAGGCTCGTGTGTCTGCTCGTGATCTGCTCGTGCCGCTCTGCGGTTGCGCAAATTAATGGTGAAGCTGCACCCGATTGGCCCGTCGTTTTTCGCGATACCTTGCAGCACACTGTACTGCAGTTTTGGATTAACCATTCGCGCGACAAGGAATTCGGAGGACTGCTGGGCCAATTGGATCGTAAGGGCATGCCAACAGGTTCTGGCCACAAATCGGTGGTACTGATTTCACGCTCACTGTGGTCATTCTCGGAAGCGTACCGCCGGTATCCCGATCCTGCCTACAAAGACATAGCGGCAGAATGCCTGAAATTCCTCCGCGACAAAATGTGGGACAAGCAAAGGGGTGGTTACTACTTCATGGTCAGCCGCGAAGGCAAGGTCGTCGACTCGACCAAGCAGTTGAATCCCATGTCCTATGTCATGGAGGGGCTGGCCGAATATGCTCTGGCTTTCCATGACAATCAGGTTGCGCGTGAAGCGCTGGACTTGTTTGAGATCATCGACAAGCACGCTCACGACAATCAGTACGGAGGTTATCGAATCGCGTTTACAGAAGACTGGCAGTGGATTAAGGACTACAAACCTGGTCCCAATGCGACAGGTTCATTCGGACGAAAATCCTACGACTGGCACTTGGGCTTGGTGGAGGCGCTGGCAACGGTCTATGGAGTGACAGGTGACAATCGGGTACGCTCACGCCTCAATGAATTGCTGGACATTTTTGTCACCAAGATCATTGATTCGGACACGGGCTACGGCCGCTACTATTTCAATGATGACTGGACCGTTAACGACCGCGACGGCGACTCGAAGCAATGCGAATACGGGCTCGATCTGGAAGCCAGTTGGCTTATCGTCGAGGCAGCTCAGCGTGTGGGGCGCTCGCAAGACGCCAGGATCCGGCGGGCAAGCCTCGCACTGGTTGATCATGCATTGCGCGATGGCTTTGATAAGGAGCACGGCGGCGTGTACCGCCACGGCCCAGCTGTCGGCCCTGCGGACAACAAGGACAAAGAATGGTGGCAACAGTGCGAGGCTCTGGTCGCATTGCTTAATTCTTTTCAACTAACCGGAGATCCGAAGTACAGGGAAGCTTTCGATCTTCAGGCCCGATTTTGCACCGAACACTTTGTGGACCATCAATATGGAGAGGTGTACACGGCTATGTTCCAGGATGGAAGGATCGACGACGAGAAAGTCGGACCGTGGAAGGCTCCTTATCACGTCACCAGAGCTTTTCTGGAGATCATCTCCCGCCTGGGAGGCACGTTGTAAGGTGTTGTGGCGGTTATACGAGTCAAAATGGAAAATTCTGCCGCCCACGTGCGGTTCGGCCACTCGATTCCGCAGTTTGGCTTTGAAGCAAGTTTCTGACTTTCTCTACAAATGCTGCTGGACCTTCACTCCTCGGGATCACCTCATCAGGACAGGGATGCGGCGGCACCCAGACGTGGTGATCGGACATCAGCGCCACTAATTGCGCAACATCCTTTTCCTTGAGATCGCTGCAGAACTCAAGCGCGGCGTCTGGGTTGTGCTGCACATCAACCAGCACCAAGTCATATGTCTTCGAGATCCACGAATTCAATACGGTGGACGCGTCGGTAACACAGGTTGCCTCGTATCCCTGGCTTTTCAGCACCAGACAGCGCACGTGCCCTAACC
>JBLNFC010000032.1:0-5256 GCA_050263355.1 Acidobacteriota bacterium | reverse complement strand
GAGCCGGAGTCGATAGCCGAAGAGTGCCTTGCCTTCCTGGATGACTCTTGCCCTGATTTGCAACTAGTCGTCAGCTTAGGAAACCGCGGCGTCCTCGGTTTTGCCAACCAAGAGTGGAATTTCCGCCCTGCGCCCGTTGTTCCGGTCGCGTCGACCGCAGGAGCAGGCGATGCATTATTAGGCGGCGTAATCGCCGGGATCGCTGCTGGCCTTCCTTTTCTACGCCCAGCTTTGGCAGACAAACATGATTTCAGCCGGCAACTGCATTCAGCTCTCGACTTGGCAGGTGTCCTCGCCAGCTACACCGTAATGTCTCCGCATACGATTCATCCCTCCGCCTGCTTGGAGACGTTGATTGAGTTCGCAGAAAACCACCGTCTGACATTTGCGGATACGCTTCAGACATTCTTTGTCAGGCTTGACTAACGGGAAATCCACACAACAGCAGAGTCTTCGCATGAAGTGCTGAGATCGCAGCGAGACTACTTCAGCCCCGGAATCCAGGTCAGGCTGTTGGTATGGTAAATTTTGCGCAGGACCGGCTCGGGCAGCTCCAGACCTTGCACTTTCTTTCCGTTTACCTCCATCGCTTCATCGGTCGCCAGAAACCTCCAGTCTCGAACATAGGCTGATTGCCAGTCCTTCAGAGTTTCCTCAGTTTTGGCATCTCCAAGTAGATCGAGGTCAGTCCCATAGATAATGCGGTCCTGATATTTGATAAGAAAGTTTCGGACCTGGTCGCGCGGCGCGAGCATTAGATACTCCATGCGCGCTGCAGTGTCGATGGCGAAATTAGGATAGCGATCGAGAACTTTGCCGATGCCATCCAGATCCTTCTCCATGCTTCCCAGATGCACGCCTACGATTTTCAATTTCGGATTGGCAGCCAAGACGTGATTGCGGGCTTCGAGAATCTCTTTCTTCGAAGGAACGCCGGGCTTGTTGTAGAGGAACCACTGCGGGTTCTCCTTATAGTACGGCCAGGACGGATCGGCAGGATCGGGAGGTCCCCAGGCGACGTCGGGCTCCGCGTTATGCATCAGTAGCGTCTTGCCATGCTTGGCGATGTCTTGATAGATCGGTTCAAGCTTGGGATCGTCGGGCATGATGTATTTGCCTTGAGAATTCTTAATCTCCATCCCAATGTTCTTCCATACTTTGACGGCTACAGCGCCGTGGGCAAAGTCATCATCGATCTGCTTAATGCTTGCTTTCTGAAAACCGGGTTCATTGAACTTGTAGGGATCGAACGTGGTACACAGTGCGAGCCGTCCTTTGCTGGCACGCACGAGCGCGAGCGCATCGGACACTTGCCGCGGGAGTTCCTTTCGATACGGAAGCGTATCGTCGACGACCAGGATATTCAGGAGCTTGAGATTGGCTTTCTCCAGCAGTGCTTGAAAAGCGGGATCGCTCTTGAATACGTGAACGTGCGCGTCGATCGGGTTGAGCGCAGCGAGCGATTTCAAAACTGAGTCTGTACTCGGAGACTCGGCTGACCCTTGTTGAGCAACGGCTGAGACAGCCAAACCACTGAGAATTACCAGAGCTAGAAAGCGAATAAAGGCGAGCGGGACAACGCGAAAAAAAAGTTTCATTCCGGTCTCCTTGAGGTAATTTCGATGCACCGGCGCTCATGGCGGCCAACGGGTTCAGGCCCAGCCGATAGCAAGTGAAACGATACATTAGCCGAGAATCTAGATGTGCTGAGCAGAGCTGTCAACTATACTCCTCTAGCATCCGGTGTTGCTCACCCTGCCAGACCGGTTTAGAACGGCCTGGACAAGGCGGCCTGCCGGGTCAGCACCTACTACACGATTTGCGCATTATGCCCGTACCACATCGGCGAACGCGAAGAGCAGAGGGCGAGTTCCCGTTCTGCAAAGACAATGGTTTCTGCGCCATTCTCTTCGATTGGGATGGAGTGCTCGTCGACTCCGGTGAGAACTACTATCGCGCTTACGAAATGGTTCTACGCGACGTTGGAATTCTGACCACCCCACGAGAAATCTACTTGCGAGAGGGGCAACCGACAGGACAACTTCTGAGCGCGATCTTCCAGCAACGCGGCCGCGCCATCGACAGCGCCACCATAGAAGACATGGTGGAACGCCGTCGCGAATACGACGTCGCTCTGGGACAGCGCAGGTTCTTCCAAGGCGTTTGGGACCTTATAGGCCGCTTGCATGGAGCCCACATCAGAGTCGGTATGGTAACGGGTTCATCACGCAAATCCATCGACCATGTATTGACGACGAATCTCGCTGCAGTGTTTGACGCGATTATCACGGCCGATGATGCGGTCCTGCCGAAGCCCCATGCGGAGCCGTTCCTGCTTGCGGCAGAGAGATTGGCAGTTGAACCTGGGCAATGTCTCGTCGTCGAAAACGCACCGTTCGGCATTCGCGGCGCGAGAGCGGCAGGTTGTGGAGTGGTTGCATTGTGCACCACCTTAGGACCGGATGACTTGCACGAAGCAAACTGGATAGCGCTCAACCACGCTGAACTTGAAGGACTACTTTCCGGAAAGACAGTGCAAGCAGCACACCGGGCACCCTGATGATCACCATCCGCGATGTTGCAATGAAAAGCGGTTTTTCAGTCACAACCGTTTCCATGGTGCTAAACAATGGGCCGGGCGGCGATCGGATTTCCCAACGCACTCGGACCCGCATTTGCGAGGTCGCCCGGCGCCTTGGATATAGGCCGAATCTTCACGCTCGTTCGCTGCGCAGCAACCGCAGCCACACTCTGGGTGTAATGGTCTTCGATCTGACCGATCCGTATTGCACTCAGATTCTTCGCGGAATTCAAAATCACATCCGTCCCTCGGGACTTTTTCCGGTCGTCAGTGATCTGCAGGATGACCGTGCGCAGTTCCAACCTTGTCTGGATATGTTGCTGGGGCGCCAGGTGGAAGGCATCATCGCAATTGCAAATCCTCTTTACCTCGATCGTAAGCTGCTTTCGGAGTTTTCCGACCGAGACATTCCCGCCGTTGTCATCGGGCGGGAACTGGCCAATGTTTCCGTGAGCTCTGTGATTGTGGACAACGCTGCCGGCACCCGGCTCGCGCTCCAGCACCTATACGAGCTCGGACATCGCAGGGTCGCGTTCATCAAAGGCCCTACAATCCTGGTCGACAGCGTTCAACGTTGGCAGGGGCTGCAGACTTTCGCAAAGGAAGTGGGGCTGCAGCTTGATCCCCGGCTCATCTTCGAAATTCAAGGCCGCAATTCAACTTTCACCGAAGCGTACAATCTGACCGAGGAACTTCTTCGTCAGCCGTCCCAGTTCACTGCCCTGGTTGCGTTCGACGATCTCAGTGCCTGTGCCGCTATCCGAGCCCTCACCAAGGCTGGACTTCAAGTCCCTAAAGATGTTTCGGTCGTGGGCTTCGACGACATTCCAAGTGCAGCTTTTTACAATCCACCCTTGACGACAGTTCACCAGCAGCTGGAACTGCAAGGATCTTTGGGTGCGGAAATCGTTGGAAACTCCATTCGGGCGGCAAGGGAGAAGCGAAGTATTCCGCCCCAACATCGCAGGGTCCAACCGAAGCTCATCGTGCGGGACTCCACGTGCTCGGCACAGCGTTCGGGAAGGAACTCTTAAAAGTTGTCATTCCGAGGAACTCAGCCCGAACGGGTTTTGCCACCCGCGGCTTACTGCTTGGGAGTAAGTACCGGGTTTGCCCTTGACAGCGAGAGCGGCTGGGTATATTTACATCGGCTAGTGAAACGTTACACCGTTATCTTGCTCTCTTCTTTGTCGGTGCTCTCCGCCTTCTCCCTACGAGGTGCGCAATGATCGTTCCAGTTGCCAGAGTTTTGACATGCCTCAAATTCCTTTTCCTTTTGCTCTGTTGCTTGGCTATAGCTGCAACCAATGGTTGCAGCCGGCAACGATCGGCCTCAAATGAGGCTGCTGGCGGTACGGAAATCACCGTTATCACTCGGCCGGGCACTCCGATCGTCATCAAATCTTCCTCGGCAGAATTCCGCGTGCTTCCCTCCGGCTACATTCAACCGCAGCTTTTAGGCAATGGAACGCCCGTGCGGTTGGACGACCCTCCAGACGCCAATTCAGCTGCCGGCGACAGTGTCATAAGTGCAGGAAAGGAGATCCGCGATTTTAAGATGGATCTCGACAACGCCACCGTCAGCGATGCTTCCGCCCGTCTCGGAAAAAAAGGAAAGCGCATCGAGCTTAAAGGTCAAAGCACTTCCCTGCCCGGCCTGCAAAAAATCATGGCCGTCGAGGTTTACGAAGACTTTCCCAGCCTCGCCCTGAGCAGCACCTCTTACAAGAACACTGGAAACGCCGACATTCAGGTCGATCAGGTGTTGACGCAGCAGCATTTTCTGAATGCCTCGTTGAGCGATCAACAAGCTGCCCCTTACTCAATGTGGTCCTTTCATGGGTCCAGCGAGGCTTGGGGCAAAGACGACGTCATGAAGATCACCGACAAATTCGCTCGCGCCAATCCGATGCAGACCATGATGAGCAACGATGAGAACCGGACGGGTGGCGGTATTCCGGTAGTGGCATTCTGGACCGGATCGGTCGGCGAAGCCATCGGACACGCTGAGGTCGTTCCGTTGAAGTTGAGTTTGCCCGTTAAAGCCGGCACGGACGGCCGAGTCAATGCCGGCGTAACTATGGACGCAAATAGCACTCTTTCTCCAGGACAGGTGTACGCGACTCCTCTCACGTTTGTGTCCGCATTCCACGGTGATTTCTACGAAGCGCTGAGAATGTACTCGCGAATGCTGCAGCTTCGAGGTTTAAGCCTGGCTCATCCCGACCAGTCAGACTACGAGGCCAATTGGTGTGGGTGGGGTTACGAAATGGACTTCACTCCCAAGCAAATGGTCGACACTATCCCTAAACTAAAAGAAATGGGAATCAAGTGGGCCACCTTGGATGCGGGCTGGTTCCGCGCACGCGGAGATTGGGATCCCCGACCCGATACATTCCCGGACGATTCCATGCGTAAGGTGGTCAAGACATTCCACGATGCCGGCATCCGCATGACGATCTGGTGGATTCCTATCGTTACCGAGGACGGCCGCGGAAAAGACATTCTGAATCATCGGTCATACCAAATGACAAAGGTTGTGAAAGAGCATCCCGACTGGTTGATCCTTGACAAAGATGGAAAGCCGGCCCGGGCCACCGCCGATCTGGGTGCGCTCTGCCCCGCTGTTCCCGAAGTGCAGCAGTACTATAAGCAACTCACCGAGAAGTTCATTC
>JBLNFC010000031.1:0-11327 GCA_050263355.1 Acidobacteriota bacterium | reverse complement strand
CTGCTTGCGTATGGACGCCACCAACCGGAAGGGATTCTGTTCCAAACTCACGGAGAAATTTGAGGCATCTTTGGTTTCGAGCACAATGCGCGATACTCCCGGAACGGGTTGAGCAATGCGAATTCGCACCAGCAAGGGATCGCCTACTTCGATAGTCTTCCCCGAAAGACCCGCAGCTAAAACAGTGTCGTGCAGGTCGAAATAAATTCGCTCGGGATCGCTGAGACGATGCACCTCGTATTGCACCTGGTCCTGCAGGTCGATGGCTACGGTAGTCGAATCACCGGACTCCCAATGCCGCACACCAGTAACTAAAGGCAGCAAGCTGCTTGGTCCCGCCGTTCCGGGTGTGGAAAGGGGTGCGGGCAACGAGGTGTCTTGAGAGGCTGCTGTCGACACGCTCGGTGCTCCGACGGTGGGGCTCGGCGTTGACGGAGCGATCTGAGGTGCAGCCTGCGATGGAGTTATATTCGGCGCTGCTGCGACCTCCGCCGTGCGACTGTGTAACCTCCACCACACTCCAGCTATGAGCAACAGCGCCAGAATGCCTGTAATGGCGATCAGCATCAGGCTCGGCCGTGAGCTGCTGATACCTTGTGCGGCAAGCGTGGGAAATGCGGACGCTTCGAACTGATCTTCGGTTTGCGACGGCGCCGCGGGGACAGTCGCTTCGTCCTTTCCAACAAAGTTCGCTGTAGGCGCAGGCGCAACAGGAATCTCCGTTTTAGAGTCCAGAGCGGTGGTGTTGTTACGCGTCTCGCTCGCCCCCGGCGCCGTCGTACCCTGAACCTGCTCACGAATAAGAGCGTCAAGTTGCGCCGCTCCCAGCGCGGGTACCAGTTCCGCGCTTCTGAGTGCTACTGGGTTTGCCGCTTCGGGTCTGAATTCGGCAGTGAGTCTTTTTCCATGCACCGCAACCGGAGACAGGTTTTCAAGCTTCGCCTGCTCGTCAGGCTTCATGGCCCCGAGGATTAATTCGGCCAGCAGTTGGAGACTGCCCAGGTCGCCGTCGCTGAAACCGTAGGCTTCCGCAGAGAACGCTTCAATCAGGCCTAAGACGCTATGTCGGCCGCAGAGCGGGACCGCGAGCATCGATCTGGCTCGCAGCCGCTGCGATGCGTGCCGGTTGACTCGTGGATCTATATCCGCATCGTCACACCGCACGCTCTCTCCGGTTCGCAGACACAATCCCGAAAAGCCTGCGGCAGGGTCGAGCTTCACACCGACGTCTGGCGCGATCGAACCCGCTGCCGCGCGGCAGATAATGTCGCCTTCCTGGACCAGGGCAATGGCAATACCATCGGCGCCGGTCAGTGCGAGAGCGCGTTCCGCAACCAATTGCAGAACTTCGAAGAGCAGGAATTCATCAGTAGCGCCGCCGCCCGCAGCGGAACCGTTGCCCGTCGCTTCGCGCGTTCGTTGTCGAACTCGTTCGTGAAGAGCGGAGAAAGCGAGCAGCGCTTGCAAAGCGTCGCGCCCCGAGGCAGGAATATCCCCCGCACCACTCTCCGAAATTTCCGGGGTGGCGATTGCCGTCTGCAATTCAGGGGGGAGGCCGATTTCTGCCTTGCTAGGGCTAGTGGCCATGAAAGTCGCTATTCTACCTCCCTTTAGCCCGTACCAGCCGAAGCTTTTGCCATGCTCTTCTCAACGGCAAGCTCCGCCCGTAGTTGTGCGAGCCTTGGGCTTAGCCTTGGGCTCAATTTTGATCGCGATGCTCTTACGTTACAGGTGTTTGGGCCCTCTCCGCAATCGTGCACCGCACCGAAGTAATCGGTCTGTGAGGCATGTGCTTTCGTAATCTTTCCGGGACCAGAGTGGGAGCATCGCTCGATCTCTTCTCCAAATATGTTTGCCTGCCTCCCTCGTTCGTCATATGCTGGAACTGGAAGTCCCCGGGGTGGTGTCGGTGACCGAGAAGCATAAGAATGGCGAGAAAACTGGTAAATCGCGCTGGATGTGGCCTTTAGGTCTCATGGTGACGGGCCTGGCTGGGGCTGCTGTCACCGTCTTGCGTGGCTGTTGGCACCAGAAAATGAGCTGGCCCGTTCGCGCCCAGGAGCACTCCTACCAGGTCTGCTTAGGCTGTGGGATCAAGCGCCTCTTCGACGAGCAAGGTTTCCGCAGTTACGGACCCTATAGCTACGACCTGCATCGCTTGATTGCGTGGGATAGGGCGCGTCGTGCCAAGTTCGAGCGCGAATCGCAGAAAGCCACGCAACGCTCCGCCTCCTGAAGGGCTCTGGTCATCCAGACGTGCCCACCTAAGGCTTACGAGGAACCCTTTCGGTTACTCCGGCACCCCGCCTGCCTCAGACTAAGATTTATGCATGGATGCAGCGCCAGTACTGGCCGTAGGTAAGGAAAGCGATCGGCTGGGCGACCCCGAACAGAAGCAACGCCAGCATTTCCGGCATCCTCTCGCTGCCCTCGCGTACGTCCGCCTCGATCACGCCAATGGCGGCATCATCCGCAACATCAGTCAGTCAGGCATTGCGATCCAGGCAGTTGCCCGCTTGCACGCTGGTCAGACGGTGCACCTGCGTTTCGATCTTCTCCGCCCCAAGGTTCGCGTCGAGGCCACCGGGCAGGTTGCTTGGGCAAATGAATTCGGTCAGGCAGGAATCGCTTTTCTGAACCTGGCACCCCGTCCCGAGCGCGCTTTGAAAGAATGGCTCATGACCGATCTTCTTGCTGCGGCTAGCGAACTGGCTCCCGCGAAGGCACCCATTTTCAGCCCACCCGATGTGGGCAGTGATGGTTTGGTCGTGGGACACAATCCGCTTCCAAGCATCCAGGTGGTTACATCAGAGTCGGGTGAGTGCGGCAACAGTGATGAAGTTGTTGGAGTGGAGAAAACTTCTGAAATGCCTCTGCGCTTCTCCTGGTGGCCGACAGACATCTCGCCTCGCTTGTTCGCAGGCTTCATCGACTGTCTGGTCGTTGTCTCAGCCGTTTTACTCTTCTCTATAATCGCAATCGAGAGCACGGGGATGCTGCCCAGTTTCTGGAGCGCAATATCTCTGGCCGTCTTCTTCTCAACCGCCTTCTCAGGTCTTTACTGGCTTCTATTCACACTGCTCACGGGCCGCACGGTAGGGCGTGCCTTGGCGCAAATAGCGGCTGATGACTTCGCATGGATGCGACAACCAGAAGACGAGACTGCACGCTTTCGCTGAGAGGGGCTCGGAGCAGACAGTATCAAGGCCGCTTCTGAAACTATTGACCCGGCTACTAACTGCACCTAATTCGTGAAATACTGCCGCTCAACCCAGAGCTGAAGGCTGCGGCGTAACGTTGGAGGGATGTCCAGAAAACGAATTCCGGCATGGCCATCCTTATCGGCCCATGCCAGTTCCCCTTCCGCCTGCACACAACAGTCGGCGTTCGGCAGCTTGAAATTGATTTTGACAGGTTCTCCGCTCTCAAGCGGATGTGACGCCCAAATTCCCATACCACCTTGACTTAGA
Organism: Acidobacteriota bacterium; assembly: GCA_050263355.1. Classification (GTDB taxonomy): domain Bacteria; phylum Acidobacteriota; class Terriglobia; order Terriglobales; family Acidobacteriaceae; genus Gp1-AA122. The sequence continues at coordinate 7,857 of JBLNFC010000031.1, read as the reverse complement.
TTCCGCAGCTGGACGTGGACTTTGCTGCGCGATCCAAGATCAAGCGAAACCGGAATGTCCAGCGACTCACGGTGATAGCGCAGTCGGCCATGCAGCATCATGTTCCGGGCTGCTGAGAGCGTACGAACCGCTTCCTCCACCGACAGAGGCTTCTCAAAAAAGAAGGTGGCTCCGCTTACCGGCAGATCATGACGCTCGGGCGATCCGCTCAGTAGGACGATGGGGACTGACTTATTGTCGGATCGCGAAATGCGAACACTTTCCAGAAATCTTTCGCTGCCGACCATGTCGCGATCAACGATCAGAGCGTCGACCTTTGTCTTGAAGAATCTTGCGCGCGCGCTCTGCGCACTGCGCTCCACTTTGACTCCGATGTGAAGGCTGCTAAGGATGCATTCCAGTACGCTGACTTCCTGCCAATCGCGGGATACCACCATCGATTCGAGCGTCATACAACGATCGTAGACGCGACTGTAACCCACTCAAAGGTCACCAAGGTAATGAACCACCTTGGTTCGATGTTCGCGCGTGTCTGCAAACAGGTCTCTGAATGGCGGTGTGTGTTTGAAGCGGGATTCCAGGCCGCGCCGTTTACCTATACCGCAGCGCCGGTGAGTTTCATCTGCGTCCGATACCACTCCACCGTTTTCTTCAAGCCCTCTTCGAAATACACCAAGGGCCGGTATCCGAGATGCTTCTCAGCCTTCGAGATGTCGGCCAGCGAATGCTTCACATCCCCGGCCCTTTCCGGTCCGTACTTCACATCGCCCTTGTAGCCGGTAATGTTCTTCAGCACCTTGAAGGTTTCGTTGAGATCGATCCGATGTCCCGTGGCAACGTTGAAAACCTGCCCCACCGCCTGCGCCGGCGCCTTGCATGCCAGCAGGTTCGCGTTGACTGTGTTGTCGATGTACGTGAAATCGCGGCTCTGGCTGCCATCTCCGAAGATGGTTGGTTGTTCGCCATTCAGCATAGTGGTGATGAATTTCGCCAAAACACCGGAGTATTGAGAGGTAGGGTCCTGCCGCGGTCCAAAGATGTTGAAATAGCGCAGGCAGACCGTCTCCAATCCATAGCAGCGGAAAAATGAAGTCATGTAGTATTCGCTGGCAAGCTTGGCCACTGCATATGGAGAGATGGGATTGGGAATCATCTCCTCATGCTTGGGCAATGTCGGGGTGTCGCCATAGGCAGAAGACGACGCCGCATAGACCACCCGTTTGACCTTTGCGTCTCGAGCAGCAATGAGAACGTGTACGGTTCCGTCTATATTGGCCTGGTTGCTGCCGAGAGGATCAAGAACAGACTTGGGAACGGAGGGGATCGCCGCCTGGTGCAAAACGTAATCCACGCCTTGGCACGCGTGCTTCACCGCATCGAGATCGAGGAGATCAGCCTCGCGGAATTCAATTCTGTCGAGAATTTCTTCCAGGTTTGCGCGCTGTCCCGTCGAGAAATTGTCCATACCACGAACTTTGTCGCCCTGCGCCAGAATCGCCCGCGCTAATGACGACCCTATGAAGCCTGCTATGCCGGTGATTAAATACGTAGCCATAAGGCAACATGATATAGCGAAGCGCCCGGTGTTTGGGGTAGCAGGAAAGAAAACCAAGGTAATGGACGGTGACTGCCTGAGTCGAAAATTATCCGATCACAACCTGCAATATGCTTGCGCAGGGCGTCCCCGGGGTAAAGCTCGCCGTCACCATTTGGTTCGTCGGAAAGAAGCTAGTCTGATCGCCGCAAAAAGTGTTTCGGGTGGGCAGGCCATTGTTGACAAGCGTCACCGCCGTGACGGTTACAAACACTCCACCATCAATCACCGTCGAAAGTTCAACGATGCTCACCGTGCCGCTCACAAACGTCCGGTTGTGAATGGCCCCGCTGACTGTGAACACACCGTTGCAGCCGAGTGAACTACTAAATAGCGCGGATAGCAGGGCTGCTATCAGGAGGCGTTTCATTGCGCACCTCCGGGGGAGACTCTCTCACCGAAATCCTATACCCCCGAGTGCTGGCTCGCCCGATCCTCTTGCTGAATGCGAACGTGTGGTCTGCCGGCTTCGGCTGCCTCAATCGTTAGCTCTACGCTTACAGCAAGTCCGGTTGTGGAACAGGGTGCGTTTCGGATAAGAGCTTCGCACTGGCCTCCGCCGCTGCCGATCGCAACTCTCTCCATAACTCGTCTCGCCCCGCTCCGGTCTTAGCCGAATAGGGAACGATTCCCGCTCCTGGATACTCTCTGGAAAGGACGTCCAACGCATTGCGAAGCTGGTTTCCCGAAAGCCGATCGCTCTTAGTTGCCACTACTAGACACTTCCGCCCGGTCGAAGAGAGGAACTCGAGTAACTGACGATCGCTGGTTTGCGGAGGAACATTGCAATCGATCAGCGCGAGACATAGAGTAAGGGTTGGGCGCTCCTTTAAGTAAGGCTCGATGAACTTGGGCCATTCACCTGAAACTTCTCGCGATATCTTCGCGTAACCGTACCCCGGCAGATCCGCAAAAACCATCTCCGGTCGCGGCTTTCCCGGCCAGCGAATCTCAAAAAAATTGATGCTGCGCGTGCGCCCCGGCGTGGAACTGGTCTTCGCCACCTTGCTTCCGACCAGCGAGTTGATCACACTCGACTTGCCTACGTTGGAGCGCCCAAGGAACGCAATCTCCGGCAGGTTGGGAGGTGGGAAGTGCCTGGCATCACTGGCCGCCAACATGAATCGGGTGAGAACTCGCATAGGCTGGTGACAACCATTCTACCCATCGCTGACGCGAGTGGGCGGCTAAGAGGCCCCATCCTCCTTCCAGCCATCTGCAAGGCGGTTAAAGACCCAGCGGTCGCTTGTTCTCGATGTCTTCTTCCTTCAACGGGCGCAGGCGATGATAAAGATACAGTCCGCCGGCGATCACGACCCCAATACCGAGGCTGAGCAGGAAGAACACTCGATAGGCGGGGAAGCTTACCAGTAGAACCGCGACAATCGCGGCAGCTGCGAGTAGACCGGTCCTGCCCTTCACGCCGAAACCTCTTGTCGTAAAAGGGTCATCAGCGCTCATGTACTACTCCTCTGCAGCCAATTTTAGGCCGCAGAGTCCCAAGTGTCATCTCGGCAATAACATGTAGATGGAACATCCGGCCCGAGCATAGTTGATACGTACCTGGGGGTAAGTGCCCCGCTTCCCGGCCGAGAAAAGCTCATTTTGGGCGATCAATCTTCGATAAACCGAGGCGGAACTTCGCCCAATGCTGCTGCGTAGACTACAGTAGATCTGAGGAGGTCTGACCCATGCTTGGTTTTCTCCTCTGGTGCCTGCTATTCGTGATCTGTTGGCCTCTGGCTTTGCTCGCACTTATCGCATACCCTTTCGTCTGGCTCATCCTGCTGCCATTCCGAATTCTGGGAGTAGCCGTACATGGGGCCTTAGCCCTGGTCCGGGCCGTCGTGATGCTGCCCGCCAGGCTCTTGGCCGCGCCATTTAGAGTGTGAACCGCTCCGAACGGTATGTAAGAGAGAAGAGGGCTTCATTCCCCCCAGAAGCCCCGCTGGAAAGACGCGCTTCGCCGCCGCAGGTACTCAAGCCTTGCCACCCGCGAACTTGGATCCTGTCTTTACTGATGAGCCGTTGGTGCCTCGGGCTGAGTTGGAAGGGAAGCTATGGTCTGCGCAGGTTCGGTCGTTGGTGCCAAGGGCTCGGGCAACGGGGACTCAAGGGCTACCGAAAGCACCTGATCCATCGTCTCCGCGAAGTGCATTTTCATGGCATTGCGCAGGTTCTCTGGAACCTCGGCGAGGTCCTTCTCGTTGTCCTTAGGGAGAATAACCTCGAAGACGCCCGCGCGGTGTGCAGCCAGCAGTTTTTCCTTCAAGCCTCCGATGGGTAGAACTTTGCCGCGCAAAGTAATTTCGCCGGTCATCGCGATGTCGCGCCGAACGGGAATCTTGCTCAACGCGCTGGAAATTGCGGTTGCGATCGTGATCCCGGCAGACGGCCCATCCTTGGGAATGGCGCCTTCAGGAACGTGAACGTGAATATCAAGATGGCGATAGAAGTCGCGCGGCAACCCAAGCCGCTGCGCTCGCGACCGCACATAGGACATCGCTGCCTGAGCGGACTCCTGCATAACGTCCCCAAGCTTTCCGGTAAGAGTCAGCTTGCCCTTGCCGTCAACAACAGTCACTTCCGTGCTCAGAATGGAGCCGCCAACTTCTGTCCAAGCTAGGCCCGTAACCAACCCGACTTCGCTCTTCTCATGCGCCAGCGTGTCGCGGAACTTGATTACACCCAGGAACTCCGCCGCGTTCTCAGCCGTCAAACCGGTGCTATAGTTCTCGCCCTCTTTCACTACCTTGCGGGCGACCTTGCGGCAGACGTTTCCAATCTCCCGTTCGAGATTGCGAACGCCGGCTTCGCGCGTGTAGCCACGAATGATGGTCGTAATCCCATCGTCGGTGAACTTCAAGTTCTTGTCGTTAAGTCCGGCTGCCAGCAATTGCTTCTTGACCAGGAACTGCTTGGCGATTTCAATCTTCTCCTGCTCGGTGTATCCGTGCAGGCGCAAAACTTCCATGCGGTCCTGCAAAGCAGGCGGGATCGTGTGCATCACGTTCGCCGTAGCTATGAAGAACACCTGGGACAAGTCGTATTCGACATCGAGATAGTGATCGACGAACATGAAATTCTGTTCGGGATCCAAAACTTCCAGCAGCGCAGCAGACGGGTACCCACGGAAGTCCATCGACATCTTGTCTACTTCGTCGAGCATGAAAACCGGATTCTTGGTGCCGGCCTTCTTCATCATCTGAATGATCTGGCCCGGCAGAGCCCCGATGTAAGTGCGCCGGTGGCCACGAACCTCTGCTTCGTCCCTCACGCCGCCGAGCGACATGCGCACGAACTTGCGGCCAGTCGCTTTCGCAATCGACATGCCCAGAGAAGTCTTGCCGACTCCCGGAGGCCCGACAAAGCACAGAATCGATCCTTTCGGATTCTTAACCAACTGGCGGACGGCAAGGAACTCGAGGATGCGCTCCTTGATCTTCTCCAGTCCGTAATGATCTTCGTTCAGAACCTTTTCCGCGCGGCTGATGTTACGGATCTCCTTAGATCGCTTCTTCCAGGGAACGGCCAGCAGCCAATCCAGGTAGTTGCGCGAAACCGTAGACTCTGCCGACATGGGCGGCATAGCTTCCAGCTTCTTGAGTTCCTGCATGGCCTTGTCTTTCACTTCTTTTGGCATGCCGGCGGCTTCGATCTTCTTTTTCAGTTCGTCGAATTCGCTCTTTTCGCCGCGTCCCAGTTCCTTCTGGATGGCCTTGATCTTTTCGTTTAGGTAGTACTCTTTCTGCGCTCGCTCCATCTGCCGCTTCACCCGCGACTGAATGGTCCGGTCCATGTTCAACTTTTCGATTTCTATATCGAGTACGTCGCCGATGCGGCTCAAGCGCTCCGCGGGATCGAAAATCTCCAGCAGTTCCTGCTTCTCCTCGATCGAAAGCTGAAGATTGGCTGCAATGGTGTCGGTAAGCTTCGCCGGATCCTCCATTCGGACAGCGGCGATCATGGTTTCGTAATTCAGGGACTGGCAAAGCTTCACGTACTGCTCGAACAAAGCGGTGACCCGCTGCATCCCGGCTTCCAGTTGTGCGTTGGGCTCCGCCGTGTAGCGCACCACCCGCACCGTGGCTTGCATGAACCCTTCGGTCTCGGTGACCTGCAGAATCTTGCCCCGCTCCACGCCCTCTACCAGAACTTTGATATTGCCATCGGGCAGCTTGAGGCTCTGCACGATATTGACGATGGTTCCAACCTGGTAGATCTCGTTGGGCTTCGGCTCGTCGATGCTGGCGTCATGCTGAGTGGCGAGAAAGATCTTTTTGTCGGCCGCGAGAGCCTCTTCCAGGGCACGCACGCTGGATTCGCGGCCCACCACGAACGGTGTCATCATGTGAGGAAAGATGACCACGTCCCGGATGGGCATCATGGGAAGTTTCTTGCTCTCGAATTTTTCTTTGGCTTGAGTCACTCGCTTCTCCAAAAATCTTACGCCACTTCTTTCGGCACGCTAGCCAGCTTTTTCCATCATCGCCAGAGACACGGCCTTCTTTTCAACCATGTCTTTGGTTACTTCGAACTCCTTCACCTTCTTCTGGCTGGGGAGGTGATACATCAGATCGAGCATCAATTCCTCAAGGATCATTCGAAGTCCACGCGCGCCTACCTTTCGGCTCTGAGCCTGCCGTGCCACAGCCCGCAAAGCCTCATCGCTGAACTTGAGGCGCACGTTCTCAAACTCGAACAGCCGCTGGTACTGTTTCACAATCGCATTCTTCGGACGCACCAGAATATCGATCAACGCCGCTTCGTCCAGTTCCTCGAGCACACCCACGACCGGCATTCTGCCGACAAATTCGGGGATCAGCCCAAACTTAATCAGGTCCTGCGGCTGAACGTCAGCCATCAGTTCCGATTGTTTCTTCTTCGCCGCCGGTGACACCGCTTCGGCTTCTTCCTCGCCGGTCTTGAATCCCAGTGCCTTGCGCCCAGCGCGCCGGCCAATGATCTTGTCCAAACCGACAAACGCGCCTCCGCAGATGAACAGGATATTCGTAGTGTCGACAGGAGTGAATTCCTGGTGAGGATGCTTCCGCCCGCCTTGCGGCGGAACGTTGGCTATCGTTCCTTCCAGAATCTTCAGGAGAGCCTGTTGCACGCCTTCGCCTGAAACATCGCGAGTGATCGACGGATTTTCGTCCTTGCGGCCGATCTTATCGACTTCGTCGATATAGATGATCCCGGTCTGAGCGCGTCCTACATCCCCTTCAGCCGCCTGCAGCAGCTTGAGAATAATGTTCTCCACGTCTTCGCCCACGTAGCCAGCTTCCGTCAGCGTGGTCGCGTCCACGATCGCGAAGGGAACGTCCAGCATCTTGGCCAGCGTTTGTGCAAGTAGCGTTTTACCGGTGCCGGTTGGGCCGATCAGCAGGATGTTGGACTTCGTCAGCTCAATGCCATCGCTGGTCCGCTGGCGGTTCATGTAGATCCGCTTGTAGTGGTTGTAGACCGCAACTGCCAGCTTCTTCTTGGTCTGCTCCTGGCCGATCACATATTCATCAAGGAAGATTTTTACTTCTTGCGGCTTGGGAAGTGTGTTCGGAGACTGGGCGGGGGGAGTGGCCGTGCGATCATCTTCCAGAATGGAATTACAGACCGCAACGCATTCATCACAAATGTACGCTCGCGGATAATCGCTAGGTGATGAGATCAGCTTTGCGACTGCGTCCTGGGACTTGTGACAGAACGAACATCGCAAAATCTCATCGGTACCCGACCTGTTTTTCACTCGGCTTACTCCTTAGTTTTTCCCGTCCCCACCATCAGACTCGCTTCGGGAACGTTTTCGCCGAGAATGCAGGAAATTGACCGGCGGAATGCCGATCATACCTCTATCTCGTCTTGTAAATGATATCGTCTATGATTCCGTATTCTTTCCCTTGCTGAGCGTTCATGATGAAGTCGCGCTCAACATCTTTCTCCACTTTATCTAATCTCTGCCCCGTGTGCTTAGCCAGCAACTGGTTCGTGATTTCGCGCATGCGCAGAATCTCTCGTGCATGAATATCAATATCAGTCGCCTGACCCGACAAACCGCCCATCGAGGGCTGGTGAATCAGAATGCGAGAATTCGGTAACGCGAGCCGTTTCTTTTGTTCGCCCGAAGCCAGCAGCAGCGCCGCCATGCTCGCGGCCTGGCCTATGCAGATCGTCACCACATCATTTTTTACATACTGCATGGTGTCGTAAATCGCCATCCCGGCCGTGATCGATCCGCCCGGCGAGTTGATGTACAGCTGAATGTC
>JBLNFC010000030.1:0-3296 GCA_050263355.1 Acidobacteriota bacterium | reverse complement strand
GTCACACAGGAGTCAGGAAGTTGTAAAAGTTCTGTGCAACTATGCGCTTCAGCTCGGACTCAGCGCTTAGCTCGTCTGACGATGGGAAGAATGCCGAGAATTTAGCCTTTGCTCACCATTGAGCCCTCAGATCCTCATTGGCATCACGATGTAGCGGTACTTGTAGTCGTCGCCTTCGGCGGGGCGGAGCTGGCCGGCGGACTGGGCGTCTTTGAACTCCATGCGGACCTCTCCTGAACCGGTCGCCTTAAGGAAGTCAATCAAGTAGGCGGCATTGAAGCCGATGGTGACAGAATCGCCGTTGTAGTTGGTCTCGATGGAATCTTCCGACTCGCCGGTCTCGGTGGACGATGCGGAGATCTTCAGCTCGCCTTTTTCAATTTTCATGCGCACAGCGCGCGAGCGCTCGTCGGCGAACTGGGCTACCCGCTGAATCGCGCCAGTTAGATCATCGCAATTAACCGTGACCGACTTGTTGTTGTCCTTGGGCAGCACGGCTTCATAGTTGGGGAACTGTCCTGTCAGTTGCCGCGACGTGAGCAGTCGTGGGCCGATGCGGAAGAAAAGCGTCGACTCATCTTTCGCGAAGTCAATTGCTTCAACGTCAGTCGAATCCAGCAGGCTCTTAATCTCGTCCATCGCCTTCTTCGGGACTAGCGTCTTCATCTCGCCGGAAACACCCTCGAACTTCTCGCCTCCCCGCTCAATATGTGCCAGACGGTGACCATCGGTTGCGACCATAGTGATCGATTCCGGCTTGAGCACCATTAAGGCGCCATTCAGCGTGTAACGGGATTCCTCGTTCGCAATGGCGAAGGTGGTCTTGGCGATCATCTCGCGCAGGACGCCGGCAGGTATTTTCACGCCGCCCGCGGTTGGAAACGCCGGCAGGCTGGGGAAATTCGACCGCGCCATGCCGACCATCTTGGTGTTCGAGCGGCCACAGCGGATGCTTACCCAATGATTCTCGAGCAACTTGATCGTAATATCGGCGTCAGGCAGCAACTTCACATAATCATGAAGCTTGCGCGCGGGGATGGTGCACGAGCCCTCTTTCTTGACCTTGGCATTACAGGAGGTGCGCAGGCTCAAGTCCAGATCGGTCGCGGTGAGCGACAGTTTGTCTGCCCCAGCTTCAAATAAATAGTTGGAGAGAATCGGAATCGTTGTCTTGCGTTCGACTACGCCCTGGGTTGCAGTGAGTTCGCGCAACAATTCGAATTTGCTGACCGTGATCTCCATGGTCGTAGTTCCCGTCGGAGTAGCCACAGCTTCGACCGGCATACCGTTCCCCCTCTACTCGAGCGCTACTTGGATTACTTCCTTATATCAAAAGAAAAACCTATAAAACCAGCAGTAACAGTAGGCGTGAGGGAAAAGTGGAAATCATTCCCAAATTGCTCACCCCGATGACTTTCTGGCCGCCAAAGTTTTCTAAAACCAGGCCCGATCGCGCCGGAGGGAACCCTATAACTCGGCCGGGCTCCCGAGTTGCCATCGGCTTCTACACAGCTTCCACAGGTGCTCCACAGTCAGGGGAGAGGAAGAGTGGGACCATACGTGGAAAAGCGGGCAGAAGCGGCGCTTTATCCGCCTAACTGCTCGGTCAATTTATTGATCAGCCTGTTCAAATCCTTGTCGGTCTTGCGTGACTCGTCGATCTTGTCTACCGAGTGCAGCACGGTGGTATGGTGCTTGCCGCCGAACTGGCGTCCAATCTCGGGAAGAGAGGCCTCCGTCAAATGCTTGGCCAGATACATGGCGATCTGCCGAGGATAGACAATGGCACGCGAGTTGTTCTTCGCCTTGATTTCGACCAAGCGAAGACCGAACTGCTCCGCGACTGCCTTCTGGATGGCTTCAATTGTGACCTTGCGAGCCTGCGAGTCGATGAAGTTCTTGAGAACCTGCTGGGCGTAGGAAAGCGAGATCTGGGTCCCGATCAACGATGAATGCGCTACCAGACGGATCAGTGCACCTTCCAACTCGCGGACGTTGGAACGAATGTTCGAAGCGATGTAAAGCGCCACATCCGTCGGGATTGTGACCTTTTCCTGCTCGGCTTTCTTCTGAAGAATCGCCACCTTGGTCTCAAGGTCCGGAGGTTGGATGTCTGCGATGAGTCCCCATTCAAACCGGCTCCGCAAGCGGTCTTCGATTTCGGCCAGTTCTTTTGGAGGACGGTCACTGGCGATGACGATCTGTTTCATCGACTCGTGCAGCGCATTGAATGTGTGAAAGAACTCTTCCTGGGTACGTTCCTTCTGGGCGAGGAACTGAATATCGTCCACCAGCAGGACGTCGACATTGCGAAACTTGTCGCGAAAACTGGTCATCTTGTCGTAGCGCAGCGAGTTGATCATTTCGTTAGTGAACTTTTCGCTGGATACGTAGCAGATGGATGCCTGACCGATGCGGCGTCGGATCTCGTGTCCAATGGCTTGCATGAGATGGGTCTTGCCCATGCCAACGCCGCCGTACAGGAACAGCGGGTTGTAAGCCTTGGAAGGACGTTCTGCAACCGCCTGGCAAGCGGCGTGGGCGAACTGGTTGCCATTGCCGATGACAAAGGCATCGAAAGTGTAGCGCGCATTAAGCTGAGCCGCTCCGTCCCAATCAAAACGCGCCTGACTCAGCGTGCCATTGGTCGGAGCCGGCGGGGGAGCGGAGATCCGCGGGGTAAGTCCTCCATCATGACGAACGGGCGTTGCCGCAGGATCGTCTTCGGGAGTGACAAATTTCACGTCCTCGTACTCAAGACCGAGATTATCGATTGCTTCCTGGATCAGGTCTGCGTACTTGTCACCGACATGGCGGAACTCGGCCGTGGGCACCCAAACAAACAGAATTCCTCCGTTTGCGTGACTATATCTCGTGGGTTTCAGCCATGTGTCATAAGAGTGCCGATTGATCTTTTTCTCCAGGGCATCGAGGATGCGGATCCACGGATTGGGAGTGAAAGTAGTTGTGCTCGCAGAAGACATAAAGAACCATATTGGCGCGGCTCACGCGCGCGCCTTTCTCTGAAATGCGGTATACGAACTAAGTTTTCAGAACAGCCTCGGTACCAGAGAAACTTTCAAGTGGAGTTGCCGCGAACGTCAGAACAGATGGGCATACTAGCACAAAATTTTTGTGCCTGTGGGAATCTTCTGACGAAAATTTTGCCGCGCACTCTGCCATTCAGCAACTCCAACAGAGCTCCTGTCAAGTAGCTCAAATGTAACTGCAACCAGCATGGTGCAATGTGGCGCGGTGCGGAAATGCCGTGACAGATGGCACTTTCGTGGGCATCC
>JBLNFC010000029.1:0-5947 GCA_050263355.1 Acidobacteriota bacterium | reverse complement strand
GGCGTGCTGGACTGGAAGTTCACCGTGCTCTCGCACAACACCATTCGAGGCGCGGCGGGCGCCGCCCTGCTCAACGCCGAGTTGCTAAAGGCCCAGGGATATCTCGGGTGACAGAGTTTCGCCCGCTGATCATGAAATTCGGCGGCACCTCCGTGGAGGACGCCAAGGCCATTGATCGGGCGGCCACCATCGTCAAAGGGCGTTTAGCACAGAAACCCATCGTCGTAGTCAGCGCAATGGCCAAGGTTACCGACCAGCTTCTTGCCACTGCGCGGGCCGCGGGCTCAGGAGATCGTGATACCGCGCTCAAGCTCTCCCGCGCGCTGCGGGAACGCCACTACACGACTGCCGGCGAGTTATTGGGAACAGGCATCTTCACTCAATTTCACACAGAACTTGAAGCTGACTTTGACTCTCTTGATGAACTGCTCCGCGGCATCAGCGCCGTTGGTGAAGTTACCGGGCGTACCATCGACCACGTCGCAGCCTATGGTGAGTTGCTTTCCAGCAAGCTTGTGACCGATGCATTCTCCGTGCGCGGCATTAACGCGAGCATGGTGGATTCACGCGAGTGCATCGTCACCGACAACACCCATACTCGTGCTGTCCCTCAGTTTGAAGAGACTAATGCTCGGCTTAAGCAAAGGTTAAACCCTCTGCTCGAACACGGCCGTGTCCCGGTGATGGGAGGATTCATCGGATCGACTCGGGCCGGGGTTACCACCACCATTGGACGGGGTGGATCCGATTTCTCCGCCGCAATCGTCGGGGCAGGATTGAGTGCCGAACGAATCGAAATTTGGACAGACGTCGACGGCATGATGACCACCGACCCGAACATCTGTCCTGATGCGCACCGTATCCGCGTGATTAGTTTTGATGAGGCGGCAGAACTGGCCTACTTTGGAGCCAAGGTTCTTCATCCTGCCACAGTGCTCCCCGCGATTCAGCAGAATATTCCCGTATACATTCTGAACTCGCGCAATCCCGATTGCGAAGGAACTCGCATCGCGGCACGGGCGCCCGCATGCCGCAACGCCTTCAAAGCCATCGCTGCCAAGAAGAAAATCACAATCATTGATGTCGTGGCGCCGCGCATGCTGATGGCCCATGGCTTCTTGAAAGCAATCTTTGAAGCGTTTGACCGGCATCACGTTTCAGTTGACGTCGTCTCGACGTCAGAGGTTAGTGTCTCGCTCACCGTGGACTCCAATGAGGCGATTCCCGCGCTCGCCGCGGACCTGGCCAAGCTTGCGGACGTGAAATACGACGGCCGGAAGGCCATTGTGTGCCTGGTAGGAGAGAACTTGCGTCAGACGCGTGGCATCGCTGCGCGAGTTTTCAGCGTGTTGCCGGATGTCGACATCCGCATGATTTCGCAGGGAGCTTCGGAAATAAACTTGACCTTCGTTATCGAAGAATCGGATGTTCCTGAGGTGATACGCCGGCTACACGCCGCATTCTTCAGCGACCTCGATCCCCAGATCTTCGATTGAGGGGACGTTTTGGGAGTCGGGACCTGGACTGACTCTTGCCATCCCTCCTCGACTCCAGCGCGTCTAGCGGACGCACGATCAGCGGAAGGCCATACAACGTCTCCAGAATGTGACGTGCCACTGCCACCCGTGCAGCCGCGGGGCTGTGCGGATCGTACCCTGCAACCGAGATCAATAGGTGTGAATCCTGCCTGCTAACGGCAATTCTTTTCACGATCCCATTGCGAGAAGACTCGAGGGAATCGGCAAGTCGCAAAATGCCCGCCAGAAGCAAAGTTCGCTTCTGCTGCGCGGCAGAAAGTCGAGCAAAAGATTTTTGCGAGGTGCTGGGGAGCGCGCCGCGGTGATAGCGTGCCACGATGGAAGCCAACCCCAGATCCTTGGGGCTATAACCCAGGGGTGGGCTGATCTGACGAATCATCCGCGAACCGCGCTTGTGATGCTTCATGGCCCCCTTCGAGCGCCCCACTTCGTGCAGAGTGGCGGCAAGCTTCAACACTGAACGAAGATCATACTCACGGTCGGCACGAATCAACCCACTCCTGAGCAGCTCGTCAAATAATTGAAGCGCATACCGGCAGACCCGTTGTGAATGTCGGGGATCCGGATCGAGGAATCCCGCCCATAGCTTAAAACGGGTATAGGCCGCGTCTTCTACAGCATCGCCCTGCGGAAGCTGCTTGCGCCAGACTTTCCACAAGGAATTGGGTCCCACCATCTTTTCGCGATACTTGTTGATGCGCTGCTCTCGTTCCTCTTGAACCTTAACCTGCCAACGTTGATGCGACTCCGGGTCGGCAAATGCACCGATGTTGACCGCTGTTTCCCAAAGCACATCCAGATCGTGAACCTCTCCGAGGTAATCCTGAAGTTTCTTCAGATCGTCAACCCACTGGTCATTAAGGTCCGGAAGGAAGTTCTCCACGGTGTAGCGGAACTTCTTGATCCCAATGCGCAGGCGGTGCCATCCCACGTTACTGGGATGGCGCAGAACACGGTTCTGAAGCTCGCGAGCTTCGGTCCAGCGTTCTAGAGCCATGTGCAGGAAAACAGGTCCGCCGAGCGGAATGCGCTCCGCGCGCCGTGGCAGAGTCTCGGTCCAGCGGCTCCAGCGCTTGTGGTCGAAGCGAGAAAGCTCGAGCTGGGCGGTTTGTTTCGCGGCGCGCTCCCGAGCAGCGGCATCGGCTGCCAGCTTCTGGCCTACCGGGTCGCTGGCCGCACTGAGGGACTCGATCCAATCGGTCATCACTTGCGCGTCGCGCAACTCGCCCAGTGCGCTAAATAACCTCCTTCCGGCTTTCTTCATCCGCTTCCAGTCTTTTGACGGATCAAGAGCCATCAGCCCGTCGGCCATGGATCGGCAGCGACGTAGGGCTACCCGGAGATCGTGGACGGGATCCTTGGCAAAATCGGCGGCGGCGCGATCGCATTCTTCGAGGGTGCGTACCATCCAGTGCGCCAAGCCAAACTGCTCGCGCGAGGAAGAAGACCTGATGGGACTGACACTAACAGAGGCCAAATTCGTTCACCCAGATCTCATATTTTCTCGCGGATTAAGACCCCAATCCATATCTGAACAGGACGTTACCGATGTTACTGAAATGCGTCCACTTAACTGCACGTCTATTACCTCCGTAACGTGCATGAGTCACCCACTCCGCTATACGCTTACGCGAGAAGCTGTATCAGGAGCGGACGATTCTCACGGCGGGCACCAATTTAGCACGGACGGAATCAGCACGTGCCTTTGTGCACAGCCTGAATATCCTTGTTAAGTACGTGCGCCTTTACGGATTCGATCACAAGCGTACCGAATCTCAGTTCGCAATTGCCTGGAAAGAACTGCAAAGCGGCCTTCCCTCGACCGGAGAGTCAGGTTTTCTGCTGGGCGTTTCGGGATCGAAGCTGCTGCTGGATGGAATCCCCCTGGAGGCAGGTCAGGCAGAACGAAGTTTTGCACAGCTGCTTACGGCTGCCGGCTTAGCCAGTCTTCACTTTTCTCCTCACGTCACAGCGGATGATTTCACCAGCTTGGTCAAGGCTTTTGCCAGCGCCGGCTCTAAAGCGCAGGATGTCGCTCAGCACATTAAGAATTCCCTCGGGGACAATAAGAAATCCACCATCAAGATCAATGAAGTGAAATTTGTCGCGGCTGACCCCGCGACGGGCGAAGTCAGCGTAGCCGCACAGATCGCGGCGCAAACACTCGGACCAGAGTTCAAGCAGTGGCTGAATGATCCACAGAAGTTGCTGCAGTTGATCGCTGCGGCACAGGGAGCACACAGCGGCGGCGGTGGCGGCGGGCCCATGGGCAACGCGCCCATCGGAACTGGCGGTGCGGCAACAGGCACCCCGGGCACAGGTGTCGGTTCCGGCGGAGGCGGAAACGGAGCAGGCACAGACGGAACCGTCCCCCTCCAGGAAGAGGAAGTAATCCAGGCGATCCGTTTGCTGACACACTTCGGACAAGCGGCGCAAACCACTGCATCGATCCCTCCAGAAGCTTTGCAACAGCACCTTGGCGAGACCACTGCCAACACCAAGATCAATCTCCAGCAACTGCTGGAGAGCTTGGCGGCCAACGCAGCGACGGATGAAGAACGAGACACGCCTCTGCTCATGAAAGCGGCGGAGCACATGGCCATTCGCTTCGCCCTGGAGCGCTACCAGCGCGGCGAAGTCAAAGTCAACGCTGTGCACCAGATGCTGGAGCACATGAGCCGGCAGATGGATACGTTGCGGCAGATCCTGCGCATCCAGGAAGAGAAGATGAGCAAGGCGGGCATGCTGGTGGAGTCGCACGCCGACATTCTTGATCGCATGTTCTGGGCAGAGGTGCCGGAGGCAGGCAAGAAGAGCGTCCTCATGTCGAATGAGGCGCCGTGCGTTCCTCCCCGAAACGTTCGCCAGTTTGTTGAGCAACTGTTGGAGCGGGGAGATAAAGAGAGTGCCGATAGCATTCTGCGCAACTATTTCAGCTGCCTGAATGCAAAGGATCCCGAAAACCGGCGCAAAACCGCCATCGGGTTGAGCCAGCTGGCTGACCTCTTCGCCGGACCCGGTGGGGACGTGATGGCGGCAGCCATCAAGCATGTGGCGGAAAGCATCGCGAAAGAGCAGGATGCCGAATTGCTGAGCCTGCTGTGTTCGGCTTTCGTACGTCTCAGTCAGGAAGCTAACAATCGCAAGCAGTATGCAGCTATCAGTGAAGTCTTGGGCTGCATGGAGACGATCGGCAGAAATCGACCCAATCTTGCCAAGGAAATGCAGCCACGCATCGGAGTCGAGAACCGATTGCCTGAATTGATCGATGACGCCTTGCGAGCGCCGGAGGTTCCTGGAGATTTGCTCCTGATCTTAAAGCGGACCTCGACCGTATCAGTCGAGCACATGGCTGATCGATTCTTCCGCTGCATGCAGCGGGACGAGTGCGACCGGCTCGTGAACCTGGTACGCGAACTAGGCGGCGAAGGATTACAACAGATGCGCGAGATGCTGCGCACTGGCCAGCCGCGGCAGGCCTCCTCGGTAGTTGGCCTGATGAGTCGACTCGACGTGCCTTCCCTTCTCGAGCTTTTGCCCGCACGACTGCCGGAGTGGAACCGCTTCTATCATGACGTGGTTGTGCGCCAGATCGCATTCGGCGCCGCCATCGATCGAGGTCGCACACTGCTGGAGTTGCTGGAAGTTCTGGACGGGCTGGTTGTCCCACAAGCCGTGGATGAGATTGGTATGAGTGGCGACAAGAGTGCCGGGCCATCCCTCATCGTGCTGGCCGAACCGGGAGAGGCTCAGTCCCGTTCGCCGCTGCTCCAGGTCAAAGCCATCGAAGCACTGGGCCGGTTGCGTCATGCGGACGCAGTTCCCGTGCTCCGCAACATCGTTGAAGCTAAGAAGATGTGGAAGTGGGTGCATCATCGCGAAATGCGTATAGCTGCGGCCCAGGCTCTGGCCAAGGCAGACCCGCGCTATTCCAACCAGGTCCTGGCCGACAACGATCTGGATCCATCGGAAATCGCCATCAGCCCGCTTGACTCGAGTCCTGCTTGCGCCTGGGTGAGGCAACGGCGGTATGAGCGTTTCGTCCTGCACAAGAGCCTACCCGGAAGCCTGAGCAGTTCCTGGGGGAAATCGAACATCCTGATCCGCGAGTTGAGCCTCGGCGGAGGAATGGGAACCAAGGAAGATAATTTGCGTATCGGCTCGGAAGCTAATCTGGAAATTTCTGTAGGCATGCGCAAGCTGCGAGCTCACGTATTATTGCGGCGCGCGCGTGTCAACGAAATAGGCTTTGAAATCGTGAACACCGATTTGGAGAGCCGTTATCGTCTTCGTCGCGCTCTGGTCGAAGCCATGCAGCATGGACCCGAAACCCAGCGCCAGGAATGGGACGGGCAGCGCAAGTCGTAGCCTTTCAGGTAAACAGCCTTCCAGTATTCCCTGAACCTGAC
>JBLNFC010000028.1:0-4730 GCA_050263355.1 Acidobacteriota bacterium | reverse complement strand
CAACGCTGGGGCCGGCCACCTGACTTGCGCAATCACCAGAGGCAGGATATAGCCCGCCGCTAAGGGGAACGACTGAAAGGAAAGAGCGGACTGGTCAGTCGGGTACAAGCGCCACAGAAGAATTCCCAGTCGATAGCCGTGCTCGCCCACAGAGTGGAACCCAACGTGAAGGGAGAAAAGCGTCAGGGGTGTCCCTCGTCAACGTGATTTTCAGCGGGGACCAGTCCCGCGTGAGAAGGCTGTCGGTTTCCCCAGGTGTCTTTGCTCGCCAAGATGAGGCGTGAGCTTCGAATCGTATGACTCGTATGCCGGAGCACGAGAATTTCTGGAGCGGATGGCGAGAGCGTCTATCCGCTCTACGACATGTGCCCCCTGTTCTCAAAATCGTATGGCGATCGGGCCCGCTTGTCGTAACCATGGGGCTCGTCTTGCGCCTTTTTGCCTCGCTGTTACCAATTGCGTTGCTCTGGATTGCGAAGCTGATCATCGACAGCATTGTGCACGCGGTCGCGAGTCACCAACCCGTGGGACGAGGGTTTTGGTGGCTGGTCGCGGCAGAGTTCGGGCTTGCTGTCCTCGGCAGTTTTCTGGGGCGCACCATCGACTACTTCGACGCTCTACTCGCTGACAAGTACACCCGCCACGTAAGCATTGAAGTTATGAAACACGCGGCCGCATTGGACTTGGCCACGTACGAAGATCCAGTGTTCTACGACCGCCTCGAACGGGCCCGCGTCCAAGCGACGGACCGGCTAGGCATGATCCAGTCCATCGGGAGGCTCGTACAGCAGGTCATTACCGCCGTTTCCCTCTCCGTTTCCATCATCGTCTTCTCACCGTGGCTGCTGCTGCTGCTGATACTAGGGGTGATTCCTGCGTTCCTGGGGGAAAGCCATTTCGCATTCCTGGGATATGCCACCAACTTCCGCCAGACCCCGATTCGGCGTCAACTCGATTATTTACGGGTATTGGGCGGAAGCAGAGAAGCCGCCAAGGAACTCAAACTTTTTGGGCTGAAGGAATTCTTGATTGAACGATTTACTCGTCTCTCCGATCAGATTTATCGCGAGAATATCGGCTTGGCGCGCCGGCGCCTGATCGCGGGGGCGTTCTTGTCCATGATTGGCACCGCTGGGTACTACTCCGCCTACGTCTTCATTGTGTGGCGGACCATCCATGGAGTACTTACGATTGGTGAATTGACCTTCCTGTCTGGCGCGATTGTGCAAGCGAGCGGCAATATCCAACAGATCTTCTCGACCCTCGCAAGCATTGCCGATCAGGCTCTTTTCCTGACTGATCTGCTGGCTTTCTTCGAAATGCGCCCGACCATCTTTTCGAAGCCCAACGCGCTGCCGGCGCCCAGACCTATCGTGCGCGGGTTCGAATTTCGCAACGTTTCATTCCGCTACCCAGGCAGCTCCCGCCTTGTTCTTAGCGGGCTGAATTTTCAGCTTAGGCCTGGCGAGCGAGTCGCCCTGGTTGGAGAAAACGGTCAGGGCAAAACGACGATCGTTAAGTTGATGACACGCCTTTACGATCCGCTGGAAGGCCAGATTCTGCTGGACGGAATCGATCTGCGCGAATACAGCCTGGAAGATCTTTATCGCGAGATCGGAGTCATTTTCCAGGACTTCATGCGCTACGAGATGACGGCCCGCGAAAACATAGCTGTTGGTCAGATCGAGACGCTTGCGCGTCTCGAGCCTCTCCAAGAGGCGGCAAGAAAGAGCATGGCTGCTCCGGTCATAGAAAGACTTCACTTTAGGTATGAACAAGTCTTGGGAAGGCGCTTTGAAGGTGGTGTGGACCTCTCTGGTGGTGAGTGGCAGAAGGTTGCCTTGGCCCGTGCCTACCTCCGTAATGCCCAGATCTTGATTCTTGACGAACCGACTGCCGCCCTGGATGCGCGCAGTGAGTTTGAGGTGTTCCGGCGATTCTCCGAACTTACGACCGGCAAAACTGCACTCTTTATCTCACACCGGTTTTCAACCGTGCGCATGGCAGATCGCGTCGTCGTGCTTGAAAACGGCAAGATCACGGAAGACGGAAGTCACGAGGAACTCGCGAATCTCGGCGGGCGATATGCAGAGATGTTCGAATTGCAAGCCATCCATTATCGCTGAT
Source organism: Acidobacteriota bacterium (assembly GCA_050263355.1). Lineage (GTDB taxonomy): Bacteria > Acidobacteriota > Terriglobia > Terriglobales > Acidobacteriaceae > Gp1-AA122. Next base: position 2,603 of record JBLNFC010000028.1, on the reverse strand, counting down.
CAAGAAGATTCGATGCCCCAAAATACACATCTCGACATCATTGGTAGTGCCGCTCAAGGTCTGCCGGAACTCGCCCGGGATAGATGGGATCTCGAAGCGCTGCGTGCGACGGCGCAACAGCTCGCGAGCCGTGTTACCTGTTTGCCCGACGTGCATTCATCACGCACCATTGTCCAACGATGCAAAACAATCGCGGCCGAGTTCAAGCCTCTGCTCACCGCCTTGGACTCACCACCGGCTCAGGCACCAGCCTCAGATGATCTTCGTTGGCTTTATGAAAACATTCGACTGTTGCATACAGAACTGCAAATCACGGTGGGAGCGCTCAAGCCGCTCACCAGGATGCCGCACGTCCGAACTCAAGAAGGCGAGATTATTCCGCGAATATTGGCGATCGGGGAGGGGTTTCTTGAGGCAGTCTCGTGCCAATTCACCGAAGAGAAGTTTGCGGTCTTTATCGAAGCGTTTCAGGAAAGCGCTGTTCTAAACTTATCCGAGCTTTGGGCCCTTGCCTCGACCCTTAAACTGTTGTTGCTGGAACAGATCGCGGCCCGAGGATCTCACTTCGTGCGCGGCCCGCGCAGTGAGCCGCGAGGTATAGGAATCTGTATTCGCAGCTTGCGCGATATTGGACACACAACATGGAAGGAGGTGGTGGAACCGCTAATCCTCTTTGATCGCGTGCTGCGTGAAGATCCTGCCGGTTTTTATGCCCAGATGGATTTTGACACACGAGACCTGTATCGACACAAGTTGTCGAATATTGCAGAGCACTCCGACTTCACGGAAATGGAAGTTGCCAGAGCGGCACTCGACCTGGCGCGGGAAGCCACTCAGCATTTGAGTGTCTGTTCGCGCGAGGCAGTACGCACGAGTCACATTGGCTATTATCTCGTCGACCAAGGAGTTGCTCTTCTCCACGCGAGAGTGGGCTTTAGGTGTCCGCTCCGGCAAAGAATGCAGGCTGTGCTGCGCAAATTCCCGGATGAATGGTTTTTGCTCGGTATAGGTATCCTGACATGTGCCATCACGTCAGCGATCATGTTAGTTGTTCCCGGCGTCGGGACCCCTTTCGGCCTCGTTCTGTTCTCGCTGTTGGCGTTGCTGTTGCCCGTCTCGCAAAGCGCAGTGCAGTTAATGAATCACTTAACAACATCGCTGCTGCCGCCAGAAATCCTGCCAAAGCTCAGTTTTGCCGAGGGGATCCCCGCAAATTGCGTCACCGTGGTCGCGATACCCAGCCTGCTTCTGAATGAAAAACAAGTGCACGGGCTGGTTGAGGATCTGGAGGTACGTTTTCTTGGTAATCACGATCCCAACCTGCATTTTGCGCTCTTAACCGATCTGCCCGACTCGCACGAGCCTGTCCGGGAAGACAACCCCCTGGTTGATCTATGCGCAGAGTTGATCCGCGAATTGAATGAGAGGTATGTGGGACAACGCATGGGCTCATTCTTCCTTTTCCATCGCCATCGCGTTTACAACACGCGCGAAAGAGTATGGATGGGCTGGGAACGAAAACGTGGCAAGTTGCTCGAGCTGAATAGATTGCTACGCGGCCAATCCGACAGCTTCCCCGTGAAGGTAGGCGATCTCCGCATACTCCCGCGCGTTCGTTTCGTAATCACTCTCGATTCCGATACCGAGCTCCCCCGTGGGTCGGCGCAGAGGATGGTGGGAACTTTGGCTCATCCCTTGAATTCGGCAATCATTGACCCCGAGAAGAATATCGTCGTCGCCGGTTACGGCATCCTCCAGCCGCGTGTGGGGGTGAGCGTACAGAGTACTGCCCGCTCGCGGCTTGCAGCCATCTACGCAGGTGAGACTGGCCTTGATATTTACACCAGGGCAGTTTCCGACGCGTATCAGGACCTCTACCGGGAAGGAATCTACACGGGTAAAGGAATCTATGAAGTCGATATTGTCCAGCGGATTTTCGATCGGCGGTTCCCTGACAACGCCTTGCTCAGCCATGACCTCCTCGAAGGCGCGTACGCGCGGGCGGGGTTAGTAAGTGATATCGAGGTAATTGAGGATTATCCTTCGCATTACAGCGCCTACAATCGGCGCAAGCACCGCTGGTTACGGGGGGATTGGCAGATCGCGGAGTGGCAGCTTCCTCGCGTGCCGGACGAATCCGGCGCTCGTGTGAAGAATCCGATTTCTGTTATTTCGCGCTGGAAGATCTTTGACAATTTACGTCGTAGTCTGGTGGAACCCTCTACCTTTGTGCTGTTGGTGTTTGGGTGGCTGATGTCGGGCCGCACTGCTGCTCGGTGGACACTTGCCACCGTTTGCATTCTGTTCATACCTGCGTGCTGCCAGTTTGTGCTGAAACTGTTCCGCGCCATATTGGGGCTCAACCTATTGGCTGCTCGTGAAGCCTTTACAGCGCTCTACACCTCCAGCGTAAATCTGTTCTTCACCCTGACATTCCTTGCTCACCAGACACTGCTGTCGCTGGATGCTGTTCTTCGCGCCTTGGCGCGCCGTTTCATAACACATCGCCGACTCTTAGAATGGGAAACGGCGGCAGAAACAGAGTTGGGCGGTCAGAGGCGTCCCACTCCGATCGACATATACCTGGACTGGATGCCCGTTCT
>JBLNFC010000027.1:0-3612 GCA_050263355.1 Acidobacteriota bacterium | reverse complement strand
AGGAATCTCTAAAGGAGATTACGCAACAAAAAGCCGAGAAGTTTCTCAACACTTTCTACTTCCAATACGGGCATCGCTCAATCGCAGACTTGGCGCACATCGCGCTGGCGATCGAGCGGCTTTCGATCCTGGCAGCGATTGAGGTGGCTGACGAGCAACGTTGGGATGGGCAAGAAAGATCGACGCGCTATCAGGACTTTAACAAGAGCGGCTATTACACACCTGATTTCGGAGCGGATGAAGGAGCAACGAGACTCTATCGCGAGACGATCGAGTCTCTTTTCGCTCAATACAAAAAGTCGTCGGAAACGATGTTCCGACACTTGGCGGAGATCACGCCTAAGCCAGCGGAGTTGAAGCAGGAAGCTTATGACCGTACTTTGCGAGCGCGAGCCTTCGATATCACTCGCTATCTGCTGCCGCTGGCGACCAACACTTCTCTAGGCGAAATCGTGAATGCCCGCACCTTGGAAAGCCAGGTGGCTCACTTGCTGTCGCATACTCATCAAGAGGTGCGCAGGCTCGGGGAGTTGCTGAAAAAGGCGGCAATTGAGCCTGCCTACAATGTGAATCAGGATGTCTTGCAAGATCTCGTCGCGCAAATTCGCGCTGTTGACCCGGAGCTTGGGAAGCGTGCCGCTGATGATTTGCTGCGAGAGGTACGGGTCGCACCGACGCTGGTGAAGTACGCCGATCCGAACCTGTATGAAATAGAAACGCGCATCGAGCTACGCCAGGCTGCGCATGAACTCATGCGCGCCGCGCCGATCGAACCGGCGAAAATTGTCGACCTCCTGGACGATGAGCCGCTCGAACTAGAGTTGGCTACGACGCTTCTTTATGCGCACTGCCACTATTCATATCGTCAGGTGCGAAACCAGCTGGACGCGATGGGGATCAAGATGCAGCGGGAGATCATCGATCTGGGCTTGCGGCACCGTGGCAAACACGATGAGATGCTGCGCGCCTACTGTGGTGGTCAGAAATTCCGCTTTGACATTCTTATGGATATTGGTGGATTCCGCGACATGCATCGGCATCGCCGCTGTGTGCAGATTGGGCAGGGTTTTACAGTGCTGCATGGTTACGACACTCCGGAAGAGTACGGCTCAGCCGGCGTTCGCACGGAATATGAATTGATGATGGATCGCACTACATCCGCGGTCGAGCAACTCGGTCGCGGAGCAGCACCCGAATCAGCACAGAATGCGCAGTACGCGATCCCGCTCGCCTTCCGGAGACGGACTTTGTTCAAGATGGACTTCGCAGAAGCTGTTTACATTGCGGAACTGCGAACCACGCCCGCGGGACATTACTCTTACAGGAATGTTGCATATGCCATGTACGAGGAGGTCCTCCGCAAATACCCGTCATTGGCACAATATTTTCGCGTGCACGATGTTCGGGAACCGGTGGACCTGCTGAAGAGATGAGATGCGCCCCCGAGTTCGCTAATTAGACAACCGGCACCGCGTGCCAAGAATCTCACCTCCTTTTACTCGAGAGCTGCGGCTCAGTTAGGGAGGCTCACAATGCGCAGAGATGACCGGAACGACAACGAAGCCCGTCTAGATGATCTTGGGACCGATCCTGGACAAGTTGGGCCAGACAGCGCCGGGCAATCAGGTGATCCACAGCAACTCTCGCCAGACGCAGAGGCGTCGGAGGAGAGTGTAGAAGAGCTGGCCGACACGGATCAGGCGCTGGAGGCGGCGGCGGTGGATGGATCAGAAGACGCCGCCGACCATCCGGAGCGCCCAGTGCATACGCATACCGAGTACGGGCGACCGGACGATGTACCGCCACAAAGAGAACCCGGAGAGGACGCAGCGTAGGCAGTAGATGACGTGGGCAAGCGATGACCCACCGCCCTGCCTGACCATTACTTTCAAGGTTCTTAGTTGTTGGGATTCACTTGTGTATTCGCTTTTGTTTCGCCCTATCTGATATAATTCCCGAAACGATAAGCTGTGGAAATTCGTGTGATTTGTGAACTGTTGCTGCGTGCACTCTGGTTGTAGGCTAGCGGGTTCATCACTCTAAGGGAGATTCCCGGAAAAGGCAGGCATTCATTCATGGCTGACGAGCGTTCCAAGGCAATAGAACTGGCGTTCTCACAGATAGAAAAACAGTTTGGAAAAGGCTCGATCATGCGGTTGGGATCGAAGGAAGCCGTGGTCCCGATCTCGGTAATTCCCACAGGAGCTATTTCCTTCGACGCTGCCTTAGGAGTGGGGGGCTTTCCCCGCGGGCGTGTGGTTGAGATTTTCGGCCCGGAGTCGTCGGGCAAGACGACCATTGCCTTGCAAGTGATTGCCGAGGCCCAGAAAACCGGAGGCATGGCCGCTTTTGTGGATGCGGAACACGCGCTGGATCCCGCATACGCCAAGAAACTGGGCGTAGACGTAGACAACCTTCTCGTGTCTCAGCCCGACTATGGCGAACAGGCGCTGGAGATTGCTGAGGCTCTGGTCCGGTCGGGCGCTCTGGATGTCCTGGTCGTGGATTCCGTCGCGGCCCTGGTTCCGAAGGCGGAACTGGATGGCGAAATGGGCGATAGCCATATGGGACTGCAGGCCCGGTTGATGTCACAGGCCCTACGAAAGCTGACCGGCATCGTTTCGAAGTCACGCACCTGCCTCATCTTCATCAACCAGATCCGGGAGAAGATTGGGGTGATGTTCGGCAATCCCGAGACCACCACCGGAGGCCGTGCTTTGAAGTTTTACTCTTCTGTCCGCATCGACATCCGGCGCATCGCGGCTATCAAGGAGGGCGATATTGTCACCGGCTCGCGTACTCGGGTGAAGGTGGTGAAAAACAAGGTCGCGGCTCCTTTCCGTGAAGCCGAGTTTGACATCCTCTATGGTGAAGGCATCTCGCGGGAAGGAGACCTGCTTGATCTCGCTGCCAATAACAACATCGTCGAAAAATCGGGTTCATGGTTCAGCTATAAAGGCGAGCGTATCGGCCAAGGACGCGAAAATGCGCGCCAGTTCCTGAGAGACAACAAAGAAGTTCTGGCAAGAATTAACGTCGAAGTTCGTAAGCATCTGGGACTTTCCGCGCCGGAAAAAGAGAACACGCAAGCAGCCCAGGCATCGGCGGGCGGTCGCGTGACGACGATGCCCAGTGCTGCGCCAGAGGCGACGAAAGTGCCGGCTGCGCGCCGTTGATAATTCTGCAATGGGTGTCGTCTCTACCTGTGGTGCGAGCTGACACCCATCCACTCTTCTTCCGAAACATCAATTGCCAATTCTGTTTCCTGCCGAATAGAATCTTCCTTACTCTCCCGAACTGGTGTCCCTGAGGACCATTGAAGAAAGTCACTGCGATTTATCCCGGCTCCTTTGATCCGCTGACCAATGGGCACCTGGATTTGATCGAGCGGGGCAGCAAGATTTTCGATCGGCTGATCGTCGCCATCTTGCGAAACACGGAGAAGACACCTTTGTTTTCCCTGGCTGAGCGCCGTGACATGATGGAAGCTATGACCGAGCCGTGGAAGAACGTGAGCGTGGACACATTTGAAGGGTTGATGGTGGATTACGCGGTGAAAGTAAAAGCGACTGCCGTTCTGCGCGGAATACGGGCGATTAGCGATTACGAATA